>SKXL01000144.1 GCA_007128425.1 Balneolales bacterium
CCCCATTTCCGCACCTACCTGAGAGGTAAGCTTCAACACATCCTTGCCACACATCCGGCACGGGACGGGCTGACATACAATTTGTTCACAGATGGACTTGTGATCGAAACCACGATTGATTCGCGGCTTCAGTCTGCGGCAGAATTCGCCGTAGAAAAACAATTGACTCAGCTTCAGGCCGCTTATGACCGTTATCGCAATCAAGAGCCGGTATTTCGTGATGAGCACCCCCTGGTGCTGCGCGCCTGGAAAACATCCGAGCGGTACCGCAGCATGTCCGAAGCCGGCATCAGCAAAAGAGAGATTGCCAGGGCGCTCGATACTCCGGTTCCAGTGGAGTTGTTCACGTGGAAAGGCATGGAAAGTGTTACCGCATCGCCCCGTGATTCCATTCGCCACTATCTCTCATTTCTCAATGCCGGTTTTGTAGCCATGGATCCTGTCAGTGGCGATATCAGAGCCTGGGTGGGAGGCATTCCTCACCGCAATTTTCAGTATGACCATGTACGTTCGCGGAGACAAACCGGATCCGCTTTCAAACCGATCGTCTATGCCGCGGCGCTTGAAGCAGGAACAAAGCCATGTGATTACAGGCGGAACCTGCTTTCGACCTATGTCACATACGATGAGTGGACACCATCCAATCTGCAGCAGGAGTATGGCGGACATTATTCGGTGCAGGCGGCTCTGTCCCATTCGGTGAATACGATTTCTGTTGAATTGCTGATGGAAACCGGTATTGAAGAAATAATAGAAACCGCTCAACGAATGGGTATTCATTCATCTATTCCGGCTGAACCTTCCATCGCGCTCGGAACGGCGGAGGTTTCGCTGCTTGAGATGACCCGGGCTTACTCGGCATTTGCCAATCGTGGCATTCCGGCTACACCCCGGTTCATCAAGGCCATCTACAACGCCGACGGAGAGCTTATTTATGACTTCAGTGAAACAGGTTCAACTACCAGGAATCAGATACCGGTAATTTCCATCAGGGATGTTTGGGGCGATCAATCTTTTGCTGCTCCGGTCCCGCTGTCATCGGCAGCGAATGAAAGAATGGAGGCATACTCAATAGATAATCCTGTGCAAGGAGAGGCGGCAATTACCGCGGAGACGGCGGCAGCCATGGTATCCATGCTCTCGCGCTCTGTTGAGGACGGGTCCGCATCCTCCCTGAGAACGCGATTCGGTATTCAGCACGCTGTTGCCGGTAAAACAGGGACCACACAGCATTATGCGGATGGATGGTTTATGGGGATGACTCCCGATCTGGTGTTCGGAAGCTGGGTGGGCGGTGTTACGCCAGGGGTGCGGCTTCCCCGGCAATTTGGGTTTGCATCGCAGACTGCACTTCCGGTGGCCGGGTACTTTCTGCAGGAGTATGGGCGCCAGGCCGGACTTGCACCCGTACCGGACCGTTTTCATCCGCACCAGCAGAATACCGTGTTCCGCACCGATTGCAAGAACTTTCGTGATGAGCGGTTCACCGACCGTGTCCGGGACTTTTTTTCCGGACGGGACAGCAAGGAGGCCCAAATCGTTGGTGATACGGCAGAAGACCGATCAATTATAGGGCGGATAAGAGGTGTTTTTCAAAGGGATTAAATATTAAAAATATTTAATAACAATGAGATGGTCATAACATTTTGTTTTTGTGTATAAGCAGTAACGCAGGAGAGCTTACATCTGTAAGACGTATAATCCTAACAAAAAATTACTGTTATGAAAACGAACATATGTTACTCCATGGGGAAAATTACTCTGGCTATTCTTGCCACTATAATAATTTATGGAACGGGGTGTGACTCCTCTGTTGACTCCGGAAACGGTGGAGATTCTGTAACGCTGTCGGGCCGGGTTGCCGAATATGATGAAACTGCTGGAAAAGCAGGAAATAGTATGCAGGCATCATCGCTAACGTCGATGAATGGCGTTGAGGGTGCTGTTGTGACAGCTACTGCTATACATGCCGATGGATCGGTATCTGCACTGGACGGTCAGGCTACTACCAATGCCGAGGGTGAGTTCACCCTGGTAGTGGAAGGTGAAGGTGCCGCGGATCATGTCAGGGTTCTGGCAGAGACAGAGGATGGGTTTGAAGCCAGTGCGGTGGTACAGGTAAATGGGCAGAGTTCATTGAATACACGTCCGATTACATCTGCCTCTCATGCCCAGGCCAGTGTTTATGTCGCTGCTAAGGCAGAAGATGATGCCGAAAGTCATGACGAAGGTGTGACGAAGGCGGATGCTTCCGTAATCGTCCATGTAGATGCCGCTTCAGAAATCAACTCTTCCGCCAATGTTGCTCAGGATATCGGAACGGCATTGGCCGGTGCCGTAAAGGCCCAGGGTGAGTTTCGGTCCCAAACCAATGCGGATATCGATATGAGTGCTATTGGAAATGCCAAAGTTGATGCATATTCCCGGTTTCAGTCCGCACTTTCCACATCAGCCGGCAGCACGGCCAGGGCAAATGCCTATGTGGAACTTGAAAATGATTATGTCACCATTTTCAGTGATAATGGTGTCGATTTTGAAACACAGGCCAAATTGCATCAAACCGGATCGGCATTGTTGCTGAAAGCCGGGAAAAACATGAGTGGCCATGTTGAAACAAGCATTAGAAAACAGGCAGAGCTTGTTCGTGCACATGCAACAGCACTGGCTGTTGAAGCCATGCTCGAGGCGGAAGGAGCGTCACAGGCCAGACTTGATGCTCTTGCCGATGCAAGAGTCACGTTGGTAGCTGAAATCAGGGCGGCAACTTCTGCAGAAACCATTGCTGAGGCAATCGCTACCTACAGAGCCAGTGTGCATGCTGAAACAGAGGCGCATTATTCAATTGACGCCAGTATTTTAGCTGCTGCTGAAGCCCAGATTGAATCTTCGTATACTTTGCTGAACGAAACGTTGGCCAACCTTTCTATTTTACTTGGCGGAGTAGCAGAAGCAACAGCAGAAGCTTTTGCAGGTTTCTATGCCAGTGCCCAAGCCGATGCCAAAGCCTCTTTTGAGCATTCCGGATTATCCGAAGCAGAGGCGGAGTCAGCAGCGGAGGTTGTCGTTCTGCTTTACGTACTGAAATAACCAAGCTTGATTACGAATAAACAGAATTCATCAGGTGGCCTTACCCCGGCTGCTATTAACACACCCCACCCGCCCCCTGGTGGGGTGTGTTCAATTTACCTGTTACTTTTTTAATATTCATGGTTATCGCTTTTTAATTCTTGGGACAGGCCATGAACCCTCTCAATTTCTTCAATAATATTTTGACGGGGGGCCGTGCCTGATGTTGACTCCTGTTGTAGAGATGACATCCAAGTCAAAAAGGAAAGATTGCAAAAGTGTAGCGATAATGTGTAGTGATTGGGAGGCGTCCGATCCGCCAACAGGTTTTGAAATAAAATGAACCGTGTTCCGGTCCGTACGTATAATCAATGGCAGGTAATTACAAATCCATGGCAGTAAATTGTCATTGGCACGATATCATTTCTACACTCAATTTTCGCATACGATAATGAAAAAATCCAAACTAATCCAAAGTCTGTTCGCTACCATATTATTTTTGTTTTCAGTAATTGTTTTTGGACAGGCAGAAGCAAAAAACGGTAAACATGTAACCGAAATCCAAATGGAATGGGTTCAGGAACAGGACGGTTCCTCGCAACGCGCCCCGCAAAGAGGAATATTTCAGCCCCGTGAATCCCGGCTCGTTCTGCAACTTGATGATCTTACTGAAGCACAGTTGGAAAAGGTAGATGCGTTACATGATAAACATCGCGGGCAGGTACTCGAGCTTCGTGCAAAATTGCGGGATGGTGATATAAGCAGAGAGGATTTTCTTGTACTGCGCAGAGCAAACTATGACCAGCACCAGGAAGAGCTGAAATCCGTGCTGACAAAAGCCCAGTGGGAACAGCTCAGAAAACTCCGTGCAGAGCGTCGCCGTTCACCTGATGAAGAATAATGCAACATTGAAATTAATAGTAACTTGCTGTAAGTTATTTTAATACTGCAGTTATTATTGTTTGTCACCGCAGCATTTTGTCAGACAAGGTGAAAAGGGATGGAACCAACCGGCATTATTCAAGTTCGAATATCGAACTATTGATTGCATTACAGTTGATTAGACCTGCTTTTTCTTAAAATCATTCAAATAGTAGATCAAAAAATGCAGATAAAAAAAAGTCTTGCTATTAGTGAAACCGGATTTGTATTCGATCCCAGTACCGGCGACTCCTATACGTTGAATCCGATTGGACTTGAAATCATTACGCTGTTACGGGAGGGGAAGAGCCGTGATGCGATTACGAAAGTGATGACGCAAACGTATGACGTAGATTCTCATACATTTGAACGGTACTACTATGACTTTCTGGGGATGTTGAAACAGATGCAACTGGTAAAAACCGATGAGTAAAGTTAAGGTTACGGTTGCCACATCGGGTCTGAACAATGTGGACAGTCCTGGTCCGGGTATCTCCGTGATCAGAGGAATTCGTGATTCCATGGATATCGCGCCACGCATTATAGGATTGGCTTATGAAAACCTGGAACCGGGTCCGTACATGCATGAGTATGTGGACAAAACCTACAAAGTGCCCTACCCGTCAGAAGGAGTTGAGTTTCTGATGGATCGGATCAGCTATATCCACAGCAAGGAGCAGATTGATGTTCTGATTCCAAATTTCGATTCTGAAATTTTTGTATTCATAAAGCTGGCCGACAGACTGAAAGAGATGGGTATAAAAACCTTTCTCCCCACACTTTCCCAGTTTGAGGAACGTCATAAGAGCAACCTGCCCAAGTTTGGAGAAAAATATGACATCCAGGTTCCGGACAGCCGACCTGTTACATCCCTGAGTGATCTTGATGAGCTCAGAGACAAAAGCGGAATCACTTTTCCATATTTTGTCAAGGGCAAGTTCTATGATGCCCATGTAGCATATAATTCCGAGCAGGCGAAAATCTACTTCAATTCTGTCAGTGCAAAGTGGGGTTTGCCCGTCATTATCCAGGAATTTATCAAAGGAACAGAGGTGAACGTAGTTGCTTTGGGTGATGGCATGGGTAATACAATCGGTGCTGTACCGATGCGAAAACAGTACATCACAGACAAGGGCAAGGCGTGGGGCGGGATAACACTGGATGATCCGTCCATGCTGGAATTTAC
>SKXL01000178.1 GCA_007128425.1 Balneolales bacterium
ACGGCATCGGTGAAGATTTGGGTATTGCCTTCACCGCCAAGATCGGCCGTGATCACCTCTTTGTGTATGAGTGTTTTGTACAGCGCTTTGCGGATCTTATCCGCTTTTTCTGTTTCGCCGATATGGTCCAGCATCAGCAATGCTGACAACAGCAGCGCGGTCGGGTTTGCCTTGCCCTGCCCTGCGATATCCGGTGCCGATCCGTGGACCGCTTCAAAAATGGCATGTTCATCGCCCATGTTGGCAGAACCGGTAACCCCGAGTCCGCCTACCAGTCCGGATGCCAGATCCGACAGTATATCCCCGAATAGATTGGTTGTTACGATTATGTCGAAGATCTCGGGACGCATGACCATCTGCATGGCCGTATTATCAACGATCATGTCATTGAACGCGATGTCGGGGAACTCCAGTGCCACTTCCTGCCCGACCTTGAGAAACAGTCCGGTGGTGTATTTCAGTATGTTGGCCTTGTGGATCAGGGAGACCCTGCTGCGCCCGTGTTTTACGGCGTATTTGAAAGCCGCACGGATAATGCGCTCGCTGGCCTCGCGGGTGATTACGGCAATCGATTCGGCCTGGTTCTTCTCCTTATCAATCCAGCGCTCCTGTCCAATGTACATGCCCTGGGTGTTTTCGCGAAAGGTCACCAGATCTACACTGCCGAAACGGCTTGGCACACCGGGCAGTGTTTTGGCCGGACGAATGTTGCAGTAGAGATTGAATTTCTGACGCAGGGCGACATTGATCGACCGGAAACCGCTGCCGACCGGTGTGGTGAGCGGTCCCTTGAGTGCAATTTTGTGTTTTTCAATCAGTTCAACCGTCTCATCGGGCAACGGATTGCCGGTTTTCACATAAGCACCCATTCCGGCTCGCGCTGGAATCCATGTGATGTCGACGTTGGTGGCTTCCAGGATGCTGAGCACAGAGGCTGTGATTTCGGGACCTATGCCGTCTCCTTCAATCAGAACAATATGATGCATGAAGTTATTTTTCTGAAAATGACAAGATTAATTTGATGATTACACTGTGCATAATAGGAAATATTCGCATCTGCTTCACCTGTTTCTACCGGAAAAAGGTGAAAAAAAGGATGTTTCATGAACGCAACAGCACAGGTGTTGTTAAATATAGTAGATGAAACATGAACACAACCAGGAGGCACATGTCTGATACAAAGAGATCTGGCCATTACCGGGCAATCTGCCTGTTCCAACTTCAAAAAGTGTCATTGCTTATGATATTGCTGCTTTTTGGCAGCACAACCCTGAAAGCTCAGATTGAAACGGGAGAAAACCTGGTGGATTCAGCATCAGAATTCGCCCAGATTCAATATTTTCATACGCTGATCGTGGAAACCGGTTTAAATGAGAAACTTAGTGAGGAAGGACCATTCACTGTTTTTGCACCAACGGATGAGGCCTTCAGAGAACTTCCCGACGGAGTGATGGAAGGGTTACTCGAAAATCCCGATGAGCTTCGCGAAATACTGCGGGCGCATATCATGACGGGGACCATCACCTCGGAAGAGCTTTCAGGTCTGGAGAACATGCCTTCGTTTCAGGGTGCTGTATTCAAAATAGATCACCATGAACAAGGTATAGCCATAGGTGATGCCATATTGGTCGCCGCCGATGTCATTGCCACCAACGGTGCCATTCATGCAATCGACAAAGTTCTCATTCCATGATAAAAGCGCTCATTACCAGCTTCGGGTTCTCACTCTTTCTTTCGATCGGAGTTGACATATCGGATAACGACCATGGTCATGTCATCGCTTAATGGCGCAAAGGAAGTGAACCGCTGAAGGGATCTGGTCAGTTGCTGTAACAAGGATTTGGCATTCATATGGTGATTTTTTTGGATCTCATCTATGAGCCGGTCTTCACCGAACATCTGGCGTGCAGGATCGGAGGCCTCCGTGACGCCGTCGGTGTAAAAGATCAGACCATCACCGGATTTCAGTGTCAAGGTCACCTGTTCCAGACTGTTTTCAAAATCAGACGACCGGGTAAGTCCGATGGCGAGTCCTGTTGATCGTATCATTTCGGCTTTTCTCTCATCGGAACGAATAAAAATGGCCGGATTGTGACCGGCACGAGCATACTTCAGCGTACCGTCGCGTACGTCAATGAGACCGTAACAAATGGAAATAAAGCTGCCGCGCCTGGCATTGTCATAAAACAGCCGGTTCATCCGGGTGAGCAACGGTAACGGTTCGGGAATCTCCTTGACCAGGCTCTGGAAAATGCCTTTGACCATGGTCATGAAGAATGCTGCCTGGATGCCCTTGCCGCTGACATCACCGATCACAAAGGCCATTCTGTGATCATCCACCGGAATCACATCATAATAATCGCCTCCCACATCAAAAGCGGCCCGACAACTGGCCGCGACTTCAACACCCTCAAGTTTTGGAAGATCTACCGGAAGAAATGACTGATGTACCTGATGGGCAATTTCCAACTCCCGTTCTACACGCTGCTCCCGGGCGATCTCAAGAATGTATTTCGGTGTCAGGATCGGAATGTGATCGTATGCCTTTCCGTATTCAGCAAGCCAAACTCCCGCCGCCAGCAGCAGAACCATTATGGCAGGGACAGTCCAGCCGAGAAGTATATCAGGAGAACCGGTTACAAGCCGGCTGTCCACGGTGAGCCAGACTGCAAGAAACAGTAACAGCGAGACCGAGAGGGATAAAATATCCTGTCGCAGGAAGATCCAGGTTGCTGCAACACCCAATGGAAGAACGATCAGAAAAATCAGAAAAGAGTCAGGTGTTGTTAACTGGAACGAGGACATCAAGGCAAAAGCAACTCCACCGCAGGTGAGCATCAGCAGGGTAAGTCTCTTGTTAATGGCTACCCAGGAAATGAAACAGGCAAAGAGTCCGGCTGCAATAAAAAACGTCCAGATCAGACTTTGGGCAAGGATGTGCCATGCGGGAAGGAGATAGGTGTCAGAATAGAAAAGATGGTCGTCAAGCAGATTCAGATAGGAGTGATCGGAGATGGTGTACAGGATGGCAGCCAAACCAAGAAGGATGAATGCACCAAGCGCACCGGCGCTTAATGCATTGCCAACAAGTCGGTTGTTAAGGTAGCCCATCCGCACCAGTGACAAACTGGTAATTTTATCCGGCCAGATTTCGCGGGTCATGGATTCACCGAGGCCGGCTATCATGAAAATAAAAAAACCAAATAAAACGGAGATCACGACCATGATCAGTATCAGTGCGATGATCTGGAAAAACTGCTGGTCTATCATGGCAAATGCCGAACCCTGAATCAACATCTGGATCATATGGATGAAAAACAGTATTGCTGCCAAAGCTCCGTTGATACTCGCGCTGCGCAGATCCACCAGGCGGTGAAAAATGCGTCGAATAAAGAGTACAAAAAGCAGAAGTGCACCGACGATATAGAAAATGGCCCGGATAAATCCGTCAGTGGCATCGGCATCGGATGCTTCATACCCGCTGATGTATATGTCCTGGTCAATGCCGTGAAGCAGTCCCTGCTGATTCAACTGAACGGTAACCCTGGCAATATGACTGAAGATTTCTGCCTGGGTGACAAGTACCACATTATGCAACGATTCACCATTTTGACCGGATTGATAGGTTGAGTCCACACTCATCATATAGTTATCCCAAACCGAATCTTTTAGCAGGTTTCTAACGTACCGGTGCTCCGGTGTTTCCGCGTACAGTGGTCCTGCCGGCAAATTCCGGAATTCCGGCATCTCTCCACCAGGATCTTCCGGCATGTCCGGGGTTGCATAGGTCCTTTGTTCTGCACCACTCCGGTTGTCAACATGAAACTGCTGGAGCGTTCCGGCCGTGGAGTGAATCGTGCGGAACACAGTGGTACCATACGGTTGAAGGTAACTATCCATGGAGATGGAGACATCTTCATGATCTTCGGTGGAGATCCATGAAACCTGCCAGTAATAGGATGGAATGAAGTGCAGGAATCCATTCCGAATGAAATCATTGATCTGTCTTTTCCCGAAATAAGAAATCTGCCGTCCAATGAGTTCGTCGTTGGTGCGGAGAACGGCATACGGCTCCAGTTCGTCCGTATTATAACCGGATTTATGGACAAAACTCCGGGAGTCTTCGATGACCCGGTTTTTTTCTGCCGGCTGGGGTAGGTGAGAAGGAGGGTGAGTCCTGCCCGGGAGCATCAGAAAAAAAAGCAGCCCCAAAAGTGCCGGGATCAACATCTTTTTGTAATTGTCCGGTTTTTCTGTCACAATACGGTCAGTCAGACTAATGGTTCCGGTTCCTGTTACCTGAAATGCTTCCCGGAGTGAATAAAGATGAAAAAGTGCACCTGCCGGAAGATGGACAAGCGATACGCATTATCGACGGTCATGTTTCAAAAGTCATTTTACGGGTGATCGAAAATGGTGTATATTATCCGCTAATATCTGCTTACAATACATACATTTTTCCATTCCAACAAGCCTGTTTCATGCCGGTCAAAAAGAGAATTCTGGTAGTTGAGGACGAGATGATCGTTGCCCACAGTATCTGTGCAGGGCTTGAACGTATGAATTATATTGCAGTTGGACCGGTGGGCAGTGCCGAGGATGCGGTGAGGGTTGCTCTGGAAGAGAAGCCGGACCTGATTTTGATGGATATTCATCTGGGTAAGCAGGCAGACGGTATTGAGGCGGCCAATGAAATCCTTAAAGAGCACATCATACCGATCGTCTATGTTACCGCCCATGCGGATACGCACACCATCGACAGGGCAAAGACTACCGGGCCTTACGGTTACATTCACAAGCCTTTCAGCGAGAATGAGATCCGTTCTGCCATCGAGATGGCCCTCTACAAGCATGAAAAGCAGCTTGAGGTGAACCGGAGCGAGCGCCTGCTGTCGACAACGCTGAAAAACATTGGTGATGCGGTTATCGCCACGGATATCGATCAGGTGATTTCGTATACCAATCCCGTTGCCGGGGCCTTTATCGGTTTGGACTGTGAACAGCTGCCCGGCAAAAAGCTGCAGGACGTTCTTCGGCTGGTCGAAGAAAAAGACAACAAACCGATAGCCTGGTCCGGTGAGGTGATCATGAGCCGGCCGGATCGCTGGTATCTGCCTGATAACTGTCTGCTGCTCGGATTGTCGGGAGAACATATTCCGGTCAGTGGATCGCTTGTAGGTATGTACAATGAAAAGGGCCAACCCTCCGGCATCGTAGCGGTGCTGCATGACGAGCGCCGTGAACGGCAGCACGCGGAAATTAATCGTATACGCAAGAAGTATGAAAGTACAACAAACGAGATAAGAACCCGGCTTATCAAGGACAAGCCACCGGATATTTCCGCAATACTGGGTCTGATGGCTGAAACCGTCGATGCTTCAAAGGCATGCCTCTGCCTGTATCCAACCGTCAACGGAAACAGCAGCGGCAGGGAAAAGAGCCGAAGCGGCAATGGGAATAAGGAAAAAAATCAATCGGCCGGTAACGGGCAGCCTGAAAACAAAGTCCGGTATAAAAACAACACACGGGCACGAGAAACGGGTGAGGTGGTCGGTAGCAATAAAGGTGAGTCATATGGATGGATTGATCCGGAATCCCGGTTATCCGCCCTTGCAGAATTGAATAACAGCCAATTGTGCGGGGACTGGTGGCACGGAGTTGCTGCCGGCGGTGAGCGGCTGCTGGCCTCGGATATTGATACTTTGCCGGAAGAAGCAAAAGCTGAGCGTGACAGACTTGAAAAGATGGGGATAGCATCCGTTGCCCTTTTTCCGTTCCGTTCCAGTGAGACTGGTTATATCGGAGCGGTCAGCTTCTTTTGGGCGAAATCCAAAGAAGAATTTTCGGAAGATGAGGTTCACGCCCTTTCCATGATGGTAGAGCTCGTAGCGGCTTACATTGTGCGGGCCAAGGCGGAAGAACTGCTTAGAAGCAGTGAAAATAGATTCCGGACGTTGATCCAGAAAGGGTCCGATGTCATTACCGTAATGAATCAGGACGGGGTATTCCTGTATGTATCTCCATCGGTTTCCAAGGTGCTGGGGTATACAGAAAAGGAGCTGGAAGGCAAGTCGGCTTTCGAATTCGTTCATGAGGATGATCTGGATTCCATAAAGAAGGCATTTCAAAAAGTCCTGGACCGGGAGGATGAGGAGATTGTGGCAGAGTGCCGGTTTCTTAACAAGAATGGTAAATGGGTTCACCTTGAGTCGATTGGATCCAATCTGACTATGGATCCCTCACTTGGTGGTGTCGTCATCAATTCCAGGGATATATCCGACCGGAAACGATTTCAGCAGGACTTGATCCGAGCCAAGGAGTCGGCCGAGGCCATGAGCAGGGTCAAAACAGCCCTGTTGGCCAATATGAGCCATGAAATGCGCACACCGCTGACGGGCATCCTGGGTTTCGCGACGATACTGGAATCAGAGCTGCCGGAGAGCGAAGCGCGTGACATGGCCACCCGTATCCACGCGAGTGGGCAAAGACTTATGGAGACGATAGAATCCGTCCTGGATCTGGTGAAGCTGGAGGCGGACAAGGTTCGGGTTCAGCTTGAGCGTACAAATATTATTGATGAGGTGAAGCGCAATGTCAGCTTGCACATGAGGCCGGCAAGACACAAGGATCTTGCACTGGAAGTGAAAAGTGAGCTGGACGAGTTATTTATTGATATTGACCGCCAGTTGTTCGGCCGTATCTTGTACAATTTGTTGTCCAATGCGATCAAGTACACCGATGAAGGCTCTGTTGAAGTTATTGTGTCCACGGAAAGAGATCTTCTGGATGCATGGGTGCTGATTGATATCAAGGATACCGGCATCGGGATATCCACCGATTTTCTTCCACGTGTTTTTGATGAGTTTCAACAGGAGAGTTCGGGTTACTCCCGAAAATACGAAGGAACGGGACTGGGACTTACCATCAGCCGAAAACTGGCGAGGATCATAGGCGGGGCCATATCCGTGAAAAGCAAAAAAGGAGAAGGCTCCACATTTACTGTCCGGGTACCCCTGATCTCATCAACCGGCCCGGTGCGCGAGCGCCCTGCCCGGGATGAGCAAGATTTGGAAGGAGTCCGGGCACAAAAGCAGTCAAAAGTTTTGATAGTTGAGGATGATTTCGACAGTTCCGAAGTCGCCAGATTCTATCTTGGCAAGAAATATGATTTGGTTGTTGTCGATTCCGGAGAAAAAGCTCTGGAAGAGATAAAAAAGGACGCTTTTGATATCATATTGCTGGATATAAGTCTCGGACCCGGTATGGACGGGGTGAAAACACTCAAGGCGTTGAGGAAGAATTCCAATGACAAATCGGTGCCGGTGATTGCGCTCACGGCGCATGCGTTGCGCGGTGATGCCGATTACTATCTGTCGCAGGGTTTTTCGGCCTACATGTCCAAACCATACAAGAAAGAGGAGCTGCTTTCGGTGGTGGACAGCTATATTTACGGGTGATGGCTACAAAATAACAGTGATAACCATGCTGGCTATGGTGAAGTAGATAACCAATCCAACCGCATCCACTATAGTTGTAACCAGTGGACTGCTGGCTACGGCAGGATCAATGTTTAAACGGGTCAGCAGGAACGGCAGTATCGTACCGATTATGTTGGCAGCCAGAACGATTGCGATCATTGAAAGACCCACCACGATACCAATTTCCATGCCTCCGCGATAGTAACCGAGAATCATGCTGGTGAGACCCATTGCGATTCCGAGAGTGATGCCAACCAGAACCTCTTTACCCACCGCACGATACCATTGGCGTAGTTGAAGATCACCTATGGCAATGGCCCGCACCATCAGGGTAGCAGACTGGGCGCCGGTATTCCCGCCACTCCCTATCAGCAAAGGGATAAAAAAAGAAAGCGCTATGGCTGAGGCCAGTATTTCTTCAAAGGCTTCGATGACACCGGATGATATCAGGTTTACAAATACAAGAACCACTAGCCAGGACACTCTTTTACTGAACAGGGACCAAATTGATGCTTCCCGATAACTTGTGCGAAGAGGTGCTACAGCTGCCGTTTTATGAAAGTCCTCCGTGGCCTCTTCTTCGGCGACGTCAAGAAGGTCATCGATGGTAACGATGCCAAGCAGAATGCCATCGGAATCAACAACGGGGAGCACCGTTTTGTCGTATTTCTGAACAACCTGGACGGCCTCTTCTCTGTCGTCAAATGCCGAAACAGAAACAAATGCATCGTCCATGATATCGGAAACTTTTTTTTCCGGATCAGAGAGAATAAACAGCTGGATTTCAAGGGCGTCGAGTAGCTTCCATGCGGGATCGGTTACATAGATTACATTAAGCGTTTCACTCTGTCTGCCCATTTTCCGGATATGGTCCAGTGCCTGTCCGATGGTCCAGTGCGGTCTGACAGCCAGATAATCGGGAGTCATCAACCGGCCGACGCTTTCTTCGGGATAGCCCAGGAGATAGCGGGCTTCTTTAAGATCCTGTGGGCTAAGCAGGTTGAGCAGCTGCTGGGTGACCTGTCCGGGCAGTTCGTCGAGCAGTGCGGTACGGTCATCGGGCGCCAGGTTCGCCAACAACTGTCGGGTTTCATCATCGGTCATCTCAACAAGCAGGGCATTCTGCTGCTCGGGCTCGAAATGAGCAAATGTGGCCGCGCTCAACTCCCTTGGTAAAATCCGAAAAAATACGACCCGGTCGCGTTTATCAAGTGTTTCAAGCAGATCGGCAATCTCGGGCACCGGCCAGTCCTCCACCGATTCACGAAGGTCCGTCCATTTCTGCTGTTCGATCAGTTCCGATATTTCCGGCTTTATCAGCTCTGTATTGATCATTCCGCCATCTCTGTTTAAGGGCCCGGGTGTCAGTTGGATTTACCTGTCTGCAGTTTGGGTGCTGCATCAATCACGCCGGAAGCCAGACTTGTGAAGCCTGGTTCACTTTTTGAAGGTATTCAGGCAATTCAGTCTCACATGAAGGTCACAAATCTCACATCCTGACAACAAGTGATCAGAACAAAAATAAGAAAAGTGGACGGATAGTAAAGAATGAAAAAGGACAGGCACCTTTTTTACAGGATTCGGTTCAAGATCCCCCTTGGCATGAGCGACAACAGCCAGGCGATCAGACGCCATCGACGGGTTACATAGCTCACCGCCCTTCTTTTGATGATGTCATCGGAGATCTGCCGGGCGGCTTTTTCGGCATCAGCTACCCAGAACATGCGCTTGTTTTCTTCGGTCATGGGGGTGAGCACATATCCTGGAAGGACGTCGGTAACCGAAATGTTTTCGCCGCGCCGCCTGATCCGCAACCGGATACTATCCAGGTAGTTGGATACAAATGCCTTGGAAGCATTGTAGGCCGAACCGTTGGGATGGGGCAACAAGGAGGCGATGGAGGAGATGCCAACGATGTGACCATGGCCCTGCCTCTGGAAAATCCGATAGCCTTCGTGCAGCATTCCGGCGAATCCGAGTACATTTATTTTGATGAGATTTTCGGTGGACTCGCGCTCCATGACGGGAGAACTTCCCGAAATGCCGGCATTGATCACCAGCAAATCAATACCACCGAGTTGCCTGATAAGGACGTGTAGTGCAGTAATGGAGGCTTCGATATCCATCACGTCCATGAAGGTGCAGCAGGATGGGGATGAGAGCTTCGGGACCAGCTCTCTTTCCATCATTTCGATTCGGCGTGCGGCGAGCCCAAGAGCGTAGCCGCGCCTGGAAAGCTCCACGGCAAGAGCCGCGCCGATTCCCGAACTGGCGCCGATGATCACAGCTTTGCTGGTTGTAAGCTCCGAATTCAATTCAGCTCCAATTTCAAGCCCGGAGGTGACCGGTATTTTCCTGTATCGAAGGCATCCAGCGTTCGGCAAGGTAAAACACGCCAAAGAACACTGCGCTGTAGAAAAGTGTGCCGAGAATCATGTTATGCAGAAACGGGATGGCGGCAACGTAGGCTGCAACTAGACCCTGCCAGGTTAAAGGATACATGGTACTGGTCAGCCACACGCCAAAGTTGGTGATGATAAAAAACAGCATGGCGCCAAAGATGCCCCCGCCGGCGATGTAGCTGATTTTGACGCGGGATTGAAACGTTCGGCCGATCAGCACAATCAGTGCGAAAGAGCCATAGACAAACAGGATGGTTCCGTGCCAGCCCAGAAACAGATCCGATACAAGCATGACGCACACAGGCATTGCCAGTGCCAGGAATCGATCACGAAAGATGACACCGGAAAACAGGGCAAGTGCCGCTAAAGGCGTGAAATTGGGTGGATGTGGAAGAAATCGCAGAAGTACTGCTGCAAGAATCAATATCGAAATGGCGATGATCCGATGCTTGTTCATGGCTAGAATATTTTTAGATTAAAACTCATTTCAGGAAAGTGTGCATCTGCTGCATTGCTTCTGATAATGCACAGTGATTTACAGAATATCTGTAGTCCAAACCAACAGGCTTGAATTCAAGCTGGACTAAAAATAAAGATTCTTTCGTCCAGATTAAAAATGAATGTTTGCTTCAGGGTGCGCCAAATGTGTTGGTAGCCTTGAAAGAGGCATCGGATGGATCCCAGTAAATGGTGATATCATCACTTGCTTCACGGCCTCGCTCATTGAGCATAACAATTTCGATCAGCTGTACAGGTGCGTCATAAAGTGCGTCATTTTCAAACGATTCCATGAGCAAGGCGTAACCGTATGCGGCCGGAATCTGATCGATAAGCCTGCGACCATAGCCATCACGAATGGACTCGTTGTCGATGAGCAGTACCGGATGAATGGTCCGATCCCTCAACTCATACACGGCCAGGCTGTAGAAGGTATGGGCGTAGCCGACATTACGCAACGCATTACTCAAATCAGGTACATCCGGATCTCCGGCGATAATGACATGGTTCAGATGGCCGTTTGCATTGATATCCTCGCCAAGCAGGAGTAACTCAAATGGTTCAGGCAGCCGCTCGTTGATTTGATCCCGGTTGAGCCTTTCTTCCCGTTCCCAACGGGAAATCATCTCAATTACCGGCTCACCATGATGGGTGAACTCCGGGGCAGGCGGGAGGTCTTCGGTGTGGGTCGGCACTCCGATCCTGTCCAGCAGCATAACCATGGCAAAATAGACAACAAGAAGTATGACCATCAATGCACCGAGCCATACCACCAATGAGCCGGTTTTTCTCTTTTTTCTCTTCATTATTTGTGCCTGAAATATCTGTTAAACCATGGTGAACGGATGATTAAAAAGGACAAGTATAAAGTAAATTCGAGATTTTCCTAAAATAATTCTATGTTCTGTGAGTTATATGGCATTTGAAATTCATTATACAAAATTAAAATTGAGGAAAAATATGAAGTTTCAGCTGATGAGAACATGTATTGTCGCTTTGTTTATTCTTTTTGCGGGTACATCTGTCCATGCACAATTTGAACAGCCTGCCCCGCCGCAGGATGTCCCCGAAGTGACCGATGAAGAGTTGCAGACATTTGTTGACGCATCGATCAAAGCACAACAGATTCAGGCCGAGGCGCAGATGGAGATGATCGCCATCGTCGAAGAGGAAGGTCTGGAAGTGGATACCTACAACAAAATC
Organism: Balneolales bacterium; assembly: GCA_007128425.1. Lineage (GTDB taxonomy): Bacteria > Bacteroidota > Rhodothermia > Balneolales > Natronogracilivirgulaceae > SKNL01. The sequence continues at coordinate 11,582 of SKXL01000178.1, forward strand.
CTTCAGGGAATGCAGATGGGACAGTCGGCTGAGGACATGGACGTTTCTTCATCAGATGTCGAGAAATTCGAGGTGGCCTCGTCGCTGATCGGTGAGATCGAAGAGGAAATGGAAGGTGAACTTATCGCAGCAATTGAAGATGAAGGTTTGGAGCTGAATCGCTTTCAGGAGATTTTCATGGCTGTTCAGTCGGATTCCGATCTTCAGATGAAAATGCAGGAGCTTATCCAGCAGGCACAAATGCAGATGCAAGGGCAGTAAGCCTCAGGCCGTGTTTACTGCGGCAACAGTTTTGAAACAAGCCATTTTTTCCGAGGCGGCAGCAGAAGAAGCGCCCGCATAAACTACATTGCCTGCCTGTCGGATGATCTGGCGGGACTGGTATGGAGCGAATCACCTATTCGAAAACGCCAGGGGAGCAGAGCATCCTTTCCGGCATAATCGATGCCGACGCGGGGTGTTGCCAGTATTTTCCTATCATGGGGCTGCTCGTCCGCCAGTCCGTTGGTGAGCCAGACCCTGTCACCCGTAAGATCCGATCCGTTAAAGTCAGTGGTAATTCCGAGTGCCTGACTTACCAGGCCCGGTCCGCCGGCTGTATTGCGCTCTACGACGGACTGATTCCTGCGTTTGAGAATGATATCGATGCCTTCGCAGGGTTTGAGAGCACGGATCAGCACCGCATGGGGTATTTCCGCAGGACCGGTGATCACATTGAAGAGGGTATGGATGCCATAGCACAAATAGGTATAGGCAACACCCCCGGGTTGATAGAATATCTCCGTGCGGGCGGTGCGTCTGCCGCCAAATGCATGGGAAGCCCGATCGGTCAGACCGTCATAGGCCTCCGTCTCCACGATCACGCCGGCCGTTGCGATACCGTCGATACGGGTCCAGAGCCGGCATCCGAGCAGGGCCTTTGCCAGGCCGGTGACATCATCATCCAGATAAAAAGATTTTGGAATTTTTTGATGCATAGAGTTATCCTATTTTTGATGGTTATAAAATAACAGGTCAGCATGGGAAAAACGAACACCGCCAATGGTCGAAAGGAAATGACGCCTCTGATGCGGCAGTATCACGAGATAAAGGAGAAGCATCCGGGAACACTGCTTCTTTTTCGGGTTGGTGATTTTTACGAGACATTTTCTGATGATGCGATTACAATAAGCCGGGAGCTGGGAATCACACTGACCCGCCGCAACAATGCCGGCGACCAGACCCCGCTGGCCGGATTTCCATATCATGCGCTGGACAGTTACCTGCCGAAGCTGGTGAAGATGGGCCATCGTGTGGCGGTGTGCGATCAGGCCGAGGATCCGGCGCAGGCCAAGGCGGCCGGACGCAAGCTGGTCAACCGTGAGATCACCGAGGTGGTGACGCCCGGCGTTACCATGTCCGACAAGGTCCTGGACCGCAAGCGCAACAATTACGTGGCTGCGGTTTATCCGGGTGCAAAGGTTTACGGACTCGCCTTCGCTGATATCTCGACCGGGGAGTTTGCTGTTTCCGAGCTGTCTCAAATGGATTTGCGGGATGTGCTGGCCTCGCTTGGTCCGGCCGAGATCCTGGCAAGCAAGAAGCTCAAGTCGGCCGTGCCCGAATGGCTGTCGGAGTATGTCGTCACCTGGCAGGAAGAGTGGATTTACGAAGGCCGTTACGGGTATGATGTACTGCTTGAGCATTTCGGAACACATTCACTCAAGGGCTTTGGTGTCGAGGAGCTTGACACGGCGCATATTGCCGCCGGTGCGCTGATCCATTATGTGCGCGAGAACCAGAAGGCGTCGCTTGGCCATCTGCGCAATATCTATGCGTTTGATAACTCCGGCTACATGATGCTCGATTCCTCGACCAAACGGAACCTGGAGCTGATCACCAGTCTGCACCAGGGCGGGACTGAGGGTACGCTCATCTCGATTCTGGACGAAACGGGAACGGCGATGGGTGGCCGCCGGCTGCGCAAATGGCTGATGCGTCCGCTCAAGAACCTGAAGGCGATCCGCAGCCGATTGCAGTCGGTCGAGGTGCTGCACATCCGGCACGATCTGCGACAGCAGCTGCGTGACATTCTGGAGGAGATCGGCGACCTTGAGCGTCTGATTTCACGGATCTGTGTGAAGCGTGCCAACCCCCGTGAGCTCAATCATCTCAACGATTCACTGGGCAGGATTCCCGGCATCAAGGCGCTGCTGGCGGAGCTGGAGGATCCCCTGCTGGCGGAGATCAGTGAGCGGCTCGTAATTCAGGCCGATCTGCAGAACCGTATCGATGCCGCTCTGGTGGATGATCCCCCGGCCGGACTGCGCGATGGTGGATTTATCCGTGACGGATACTCCGCCGAACTGGACGAAATCCGCGATATTGCCCGAAACGGCAAAGAGTACATCGCCCGCATCCAGAAAGATCTGGTCGAACGAACCCAGATCACATCCCTCAAGCTGGGGTACAACCGGGTATTCGGCTACTACATCGAAGTCACCAATGCCCACAAGAACAAGGTGCCCGACGATTTCATCCGGAAGCAGACGCTGGTCAATGCCGAACGCTACATCACCCCGGAGCTCAAAGAGATCGAGGAGAAGATCCTGTCGTCGGAGGAGCGCAGTCAGATACTTGAACAGGAGCTGTTTCAGGGGCTGCTGGATGTCGTTGCAGAGCAGGCAGGACCGATTCAGGATGATGCGGATGCGCTGGGGCAGCTGGACTGCCTCCAGAGTCTGGCCGAGGTCGCTTTCCGGTACAACTATGTGAAGCCGGCAGTGCATGATGGTACAGCGATTGAGATCAAGGGCGGACGGCACCCGGTCGTGGAGCGGTCGCTGCCGCAGGGTGAGCCGTTCATTCCCAATGACGTGTCGATCGACAGCGAGTCGGACCAGATCCTGATCATCACAGGTCCGAATATGGCGGGAAAGAGTATCATTTTGCGGCAAACCGGACTCATTGTGCTGCTGGCGCAGGTCGGATCGTTTGTGCCGGCGAAAGAGGCGAGCATCAGCGTGGTCGACAAGATCTTCACACGAGTGGGGGCGTCGGACAACCTGGCGGCCGGTGAAAGCACCTTTCTGGTGGAGATGAACGAGGCGGCCAACATCCTGAACAATGCGAGTCCGCGCTCGCTTATTCTGCTTGATGAAATTGGTCGCGGGACCAGCACCTTTGACGGACTGAGCATCGCCTGGTCGCTGGCCGAATATCTGCACAACCAGCCATCGGTCGCGGCAAAAACACTCTTCGCCACGCATTACCATGAGCTGAATGAACTGGAAAATCTGTATGATCGAATCGTCAACTACAACATCCTGGTCAGGGAACACAAAGGGCGGATTATCTTCCTGCGCAAACTGGTTCGTGGCGGTGCCGACCACAGCTATGGCATTCAGGTGGCGGCGATGGCGGGACTGCCTCAGTTGCTTATCCTGAGGGCCAGGGAGATTCTCGGTAATCTGGAGTCACACAGCCTGGATGTGACCCGGTCGTCGGGCACGGTTGAAAAGGAAGGGGATGACGGCAAGGAAAACGGTGCCGGTAAAAAAGTACCCGTGGCCTCACGCAAAAAAGCGGCTGCGAGGGAGGCGCTCCGACAGACGGAAAAGCAGGGGATCATCGCTCAGATGTCCCTTTTTCAGGCCGATATCGATCCCAACCTGGAAACGGTCAAGAGCAAGCTCGAAAATTCGGACCCCAACCGGATGACCCCCATCGAGGCGCTGATGCTGGTGACCGAACTGCACCGGCTGCTCACACGATCCGATGACTGATTCGGTTGAAGATTTGAAGTGGTTAATTAAATGACCCGGCCGGAAAGTCGAGACATCAGAGAGGCTCGAACCGCGCCTGGAAGAACCGCAGATACTTCGGTTCGTAAACCATTTTCAATCCTTTGATGCGTTCGCGATTGTCATAAACTTCGGCCACGGATTCCGCCACCACGTCCATGTGCGCCTGGGTATAGACCCGCCGGGGGATGGTCAGCCGCACCAGTTCCAGATTGGGATAGTTGTGTTCGCCCGTCACGGGATTGCGTCCGGCCGAGACCACACCGCGTTCCATGGAGCGTACGCCGGCATCCAGGTACAGCTCGGCGGCCAGGGTTTGCGCGGGAAAGGCATTCTGGGGGATATGCGGGAGGATCTTGCGCGCGTCCAGGAACACGCCGTGACTGCCGATGGGACGCACTACCGGGATGTCCCAGTTGATCAGCTTGTTGCCGAGATACTGGACCTGTCCGACCCGGGCGCGAATATGGTCCTCCTGGACCGATTCGGTGATACCGAGGGCCATGGCCTCCATGTCACGTCCGGCAAGTCCGCCATAGGTATGCAGGCCTTCATAGACTACAACGAGATTGCGCGCCTCTTCGAAGATTTCGTAGTCGTTGATGGCGAGGAATCCGCCGATGTTGACGAGCGCGTCTTTCTTGGCACTCATCGTGGCACCGTCGGTCAGGTCGCAGATCTCGCGGACGATATCGGCGATGGACGTGTCGCTGTAGCCCGGCTCCTTCATTTTGATGAAGTAGGCGTTTTCGGCGACGCGGGTCATGTCGTGAATAATGGGAATGTCGTACTGTTGCGTTAATTCACGCACCTGGCGAAGGTTTTCGAGTGAGAGGGGTTGTCCGCCCGCCATGTTCACTGAAGTTGCAATGCTTACGTACGGAATGCGGCCGGCACCGTGTTTTTTAATCAGATCCTGCAGTTTGTTCAGGTCGATGTTGCCCTTGAATGGGTGTTCGTCCTCCGGATCGTGCGCCTCGTCGATGATCACATCGGCGAAGGTACCTCCGGCCAGTTCCTGATGCAGGCGGGTGGTGGTGAAGTACATGTTGCCGGGGACTATATCGCCCTGCCGGATCATGATCTTTGAGATGAGATGCTCCGCGGCGCGACCCTGGTGGGTGGGCACGAAGTATGTGTAGCCGTAGTGCTTTTTCACCGCGGCCTCCAGATTGTAATAGTTGCGACTACCGGCATAGGCTTCATCGCCCATCATCATACCGGCCCACTGCCGGTCGCTCATGGCCGAGGTTCCGCTATCGGTCAGCAGGTCGATGTACACATCATCGGATCGAAGTAAGAAAGTATTGTAACCGGCTTCTTCAATGGATTTCTGACGGTCATCCCGTGTGGTCATCTTCACGGGTTCCACCATCTTGATCTTGTAGGGCTCCGCCCAGGAACGACGTTTCGGAGGTTTCATGCTGTTCTCGCTTGGTGTGAGGAAAAGAAATAATTTCGGCCAGCCCATGTGCCGGCCGGCTGGCGGCAATTACCGCCCACGGACGACCGGTTAACGCAAGTCACGGATGTAACATACAACACCGCAGCACAAGATGAAACATCAACTGTAAGCGCTTTTTCTTGCCTTGTGAGCTGGTAAAATGTAAATTGCATCCGAAATAAAAAATTATTTCCCATTGAATTTCCTTTGGACCGGTGCAACGGCGCTGGAGCCGGCAGCTTTTTTTCAATTCTTCGGCACGTTGATCTCCGGCTCATTCATCTTGGCACAACAATTTCTACTATTAAAAATGGAGCGAGCATGAAATCCAGCAGAAAAAATGTCATCATTATTGGTGCAGCAGGCCGCGACTTTCACAATTTCAACACATGTTACCGCGATCGTCAGGAGTTTAACGTGGTGGCCTTCACAGCGGCCCAGATCCCCGATATCGACGGACGCCG
>SKXL01000179.1 GCA_007128425.1 Balneolales bacterium
CCAGACTTTAGTAGCTGATCCTGTTCCTCTTTGGAGTCCAGTATGCGCATGGGGTTCGTTTCCAGCCGGTTGCGCGATACCTCACTTAGCTGGTCCGTGAGAGGTTTAAAATATCCATACAGCGCTTTTCGGTATGCTGCACGCGATTCGGGATCGCCAACGGAATTCAGTTTAAGTGTGGTATTCACAATGCCGACCTGGCGGTAGATTTCCGACATGAAGGAGATAATTTCCACATCGGCGACGGCTCCTGTTGCACCGATCAGTTCAGCACCGAACTGATGGAACTGGCGCTGGCGCCCCTTTTGCGGTCGCTCGGCACGGAAGAACGGACCGATATAATACAGGTGCTGGGTTCCACCACGCTGGGCAAGGTGGTGCTGGACAAAAGCCCGGGCGACTGGTGCCGTTCCCTCCGGTCGAAGCACATAATGGTCCTCGCCCCGGTCAAAAGTAAACATCTCTTTACTGACAATATCTGTCAGCTGTCCGATACCACGAGCGATGAGCTCGGTTTGTTCAAGTACGGGCGTACGGATTTCCTGAAAATGATACAAACGGGCCGTTTCATGTATGAGTGTTTCCAGAGCCTGCCATTGTTCAATTTCGCCGGGCAGGAGATCCGTCATTCCATGATGGGTGGAAAAGGTCGTTTTTGTCATTGGTGTTACACGCGATTGTTTAAAAAAGCTGAAAAGCAAAAAAAATCCAGTAATTATCAGAAGTAGAATGGCTCCAAGATATGTGAATCATAAGAAAATTACCTGATATCAATGGACCCGGATCAAGATTTGCGGTCCTTGCGCCGGGAAACAGCAGCAACCGTCTGCCGGATGAATACCTGAAGATCTTCAGACAGGTTCATGATAAAGATGCCGCTAATGATGATCACTATGGCTATTGCGGACCGCAAAATAAGATCGGCTATCCAGTGCGGAATCACGGGCAGACCCCATGAGACCAGCAGTGTTATAACAAGCAAAGCAAGACCCATAATGGTTTTTTTACTGAAAGGGTGGATTCCAAGTCGAAATAATAAATACAGAGCATAAAGGGAGTTATAAATCAGTACGGAGAGCGCCGTTGCCATGGCTGCTCCGGTGATTCCGAAAATCGGGATAAAAATGATATTGGTGATAATGGTCAGCAGAACCAGCAAGAGGGTTGCATAGGGATCAAACCGGTACCACTTGGAAGTTTTGATAATTGCGGCATTTAGCCCCGCAGTCATGTCAATCATTTTGGCAATGCCTATGAACATGAAGACATAGACACCGGCATGATATTCATCCGGCAGAAAACGGTAGATATGGTCGAGATTGATTCCGATGATAATAAATACCAGTCCGCCCACCAGCATTTGGTTGATGGAGCTTTTGGAGTGGGTCAGCTCGATCATTGCGATGTCGTTTTTGTATTGCGCCTCAGCGATCAGCGGCTGTGAAATCTTCGAGAGTGCTTTAGCCGGAATTTTTATCATGGTGGCCAGATAGAGGCTTACGGCATAAACAGCCGTTTCAGCGAGATTGGTCATTCCTCCAACCATAAGCAAGTCGATGTTACCGAGTGCCTTGGTCGTGACACCTCCGAGGAAGGAAAAAGCGGCATATTTGGTCATACTGCGGACACGGGAAGCTGTCAGAATACTGAAATCCGGAATTACAAAAAGCTGTCTTCTGAAACCAATGTAGCACAGCATCAGGATGGTTTTAAGTCCGAAAGTACCCACAAACATCCACATAAACATACCGAATGGAATCCATCCTAAATAATAAAACAGCACTACGGCGGTTTGAAACAGCCTGAGAAGGATGTCCTGAAAAAATGTTGCGACAACCGTATCAAACAGGGAGCGGATATAGTTTTCCAGAATGTGGAAATAGAGGATAAAAAACAGCAGAGGCAAGAGTAGGGTATAATAGTCCCCGAACAGGGTGCTTTCGTCGGAATAGAAACGGATGACCGGTTCCTGAAACAGCCAACCGGCAAGGCTGAGCAGCAGGAACCCGGCAAGAGGAATGACAGCTGCCAGAAACAGGTAACCAAAATGACGACGTTCGGGATTGCGAAAAAGAGGAAAATAGCGCACCGTTACATTTCCCATACCAAGACTGGCAATCTGGGCTCCGATGATGCCGATAGAGATCATCACCCGGGTCAGACCGAACTGTTCTGCCTCCAGGACATAAGGAAACAGCCAGACTACATTGACGAATCCGATGACAGTACCGGAATACGAATAAATATTTTCGGCAAAATTCTTTCGCAGGATGATACCCATATCGTGATAGTTTTCTCCGGAGAGTGACTTTTTCTGTCAGTATGAATCTAATTCACCGATATTATTCTTTCCATCCATGCGGATCACCGATAGAACGCCTTCCAACAATAGGCTGCAAATCCCAGTATAGAGGTTTCATTTCAGGGTTATCGGATCTCTTTTTCACAATACAGACACCGAGTTCACCAAGATCCATGGCGTGTAAAAATTCATTTCGATTACTAAGAATATTCCATGCGTCACGCATATCATGAGACCACGAAATATCGTCAAAAATAACAACGGAGCCGGGGTTAAGAAATGGAAGTATTTTATTGAAATAGTGTATGGTTGCAATTTTTTCATGGTGGCCATCGATAAATGCCATGTCAATTTTAGAATCTAATGATGGTAGTTCAAAGTCTATTGCTTCGTCAAACAAAGCATTTACCACCTTGACGTTTTGGTTTGACTTCAGGCTTTCCCGGGCGATATTTGCTAAAGCCTCAGACCCCTCCACAGTTATTATTAGTTTGACGTTTGGAGCTGAAGACAGATACATACTTGAGATACCGGCACATGTACCCAACTCGATTCCCACTGAAGACTCAAATTCTCTTGCAAGCAGATAAAGCACGGTTCCCCATGTCTGGTTTTTTCCGGTCATTGCAATACGTTTCATTGTAAATTCCAGGACTTTGCCTGGTTGCGGACGTGCATTAATACTGGTATCGCTACCAGAACTATCGGGCTTTGGGGAGTACCATATAGGTATTTTCTCGTCCCCTTTACCGGCAATTTCTTTTCGCCTGCCTTCCGCAAGTTTTACGACAGCAGCAGTTTTTTCGTCTGAATGCCCGGTCACCAAATAATTCAGTATAGATTTCATTTGTATCGGCAAACCATTATCAATAAGGATTGAAATTTTTTTCATCCTCGATTTTCGTGTTATAGAATTGAATAATTTTCCGGTTACCTTTTTTATCATGGGTACTTTAACAATTAGTAATTGATTTAATATCCGAATTCCTTTCTTCAGCTACTTGCCAGACTATTTTCCACATTCTCTCAGTATTGCTTTTTAACTCTTTGATTTGTATGAAAAGATGTTTTCTCAATTTTGAGTGATTGTCCGGATCCAGCAGTGATTCAATTTTATTTTTTGTATGTTCAGGTTTCTCATTAAGATCTATAATGTGATCCTTTACATTGAAATCTTCAAACAATAACTGATATTTATGACTCCAGCTGGTCGCCAGGCAAGGGACACCCTGATTCAATGCACTGGCAATCCCATGATAGCGTGATGAGATGACCATATAGGAAGAACCTATTACACCTTTTATTTCTTTTGCATCCAGTCCGGTAATGATGGTTAGCCGGTTATCAAACATTCTGTTGATCCCCTTACATATTTTCAAATCTTTATTTCCTTCATGATTAAGCAAAAATACCTGCTTGCCAGATTCTTGAATCAGGGAAATTATGGATTCCATTTTGCCAAAATAATCTTGAGGGGAAAAACGGGTATGAGTGATCATTTTCCTGTTGGGGATAATACACACGCTCCCTTTAACATGATGATATTTTACTGGAAAAATTCCTTTGGTAGCAATAGTGAAATCGGAGTAATGAAGTATTTTCCCAGGGTTGATTCCTGCCTCCTTCAAGTGTTTTTTTGATGTGGGTTCACGTGCAATGATCAAATCGACATAATTATTTAGAATCTCTGTACTTTTTTTTCCGCTATGGGTTTTAAAAGGTCCAAAGGCTTGAGGAAGTAAAATGATTTTTGCACCTTGAGCCTTTACCGTTTTATAGTAATACTCCAGATTCTCAAGATACTCTTCAGAGTGATTCCATTGGTCACCCAGTCTGAAACCACTTGCATCTAAAATCAAATCTGGATGTTTGGGAGGATAAAGCTCGGTAAACCACGAGTATGGCAAATGTAATCGGGATAATATCACCCAGGGGTACGGGCCAAGCATTAACCTGAGAGGTTTTCTAAAGTGGAGATGTGTTTTAATCTTTGGAAATTGTATGTTCGGGTTATTATCATTGAAAATCACGGATGATTCAGGATATTTATTTTCTATTTGCTCCAATATGGAATAGAGCATTAATTCTGCACCTTTATTAATAGTATTTGTGCCATCAATTATAATTTTCATGGCCGGATATTTTAAATGTAGTTTATGGTTAATATCTATATTACACCATTTATAACATTATGCACTTTAAAGGTCCTCTGGGTAGTAAATTCGTATTTTATCCAGCGATTTTTTTTCAGATGATGCAACCAATCCCTTTGGATCCGGATAACCTACCGCCATACACATAATAGGACGTTGATAGTTATTCAAATTCAAAACTTTTTGTAGTTTCATTTCCCGTTTTTCGATGTCCGGCCAGTTTATAGGACAACTGCTCAATCCGGTTGTTTCCAGGGCGAGCATAAATGACATTGAAGCCAGCGATGCGTCAATATAAATCAAATGTCTGTCTCTCTCATCGAAATAGGCATTCAGGTTCCCCACAACCACGATAAACACTGGAATATTATGGGCGTATCCAGTTGTTCCCATAGGAAGATCCACAACTTTATTCAAGATATTTTTATCATCTATTATATAAAAAGTAAATGGTTGTCGATTACATGCACTCGGAGATTGTGAGGCTACTTCTATACACTTGTCTATCAGCTTTCTGGGAACCTTTTCCTCAGTGAACCAGCGGACGGATCTTCGTTGTTTTGAAAGAGCAAAAAAGGAGTCTAAGGATACCAGATTTTTCTCTTTTAGCAACCGATTATAAGGTATGTGTTTTTTTCTATTTTCTGTATCAGTTTTATATGTATTTTGAAGATTTAAAAATCGTTGTTTTTCCCGGTCAATCACTTCATCATATCCTACAACATTAAAATACATATCCAGAACATCATGAAACCATTTAACCTGATCATTTAGATTTTCATGATGGGAAAGAATGATCTTTTCATAGCAGTCAATTGTTTCTTTGATATAATTTTTACCAAATATCTCTTTTCTGGGTCTCATAAGTAACCCTTTTTCGATTCTATGAATATTTCGGATTACCAAATAGTAGTTGTTCTTGTTCCAATAAATATCTCGAATATGTTTGATTTTTCCTTCAAGTACTGCCTGATGTTCTCTGTGGAAAGAACGCGAAAATAAGGCATAATATAAGCTTGACATTATCTTGCTTTTATAAAATAAAAGAGAGAGATAATAGTTTACCAGCAATCTTATCTTATTTATTGTGAATGGCCGGAAAGAACTCATATTGATAATTTATAGATTAGAGGTTTGAAAAGTGAATATAAAATGTTATTTCAACAATATATATATATATCGTAATGGTGAGAGTATAGCTCTGGTCATCATCCAGAAAATAAGTCTGCTTTTTTTATAAAAAAGTAGAGAAAAATAGGAAGCAGCAGCATAAGAAATTATCGTTGCCATTGCAGCACCTGTACCTTCATAAATCGGAATCAACATTATATTCAACAAAATATTCAAAAGAGCACCTATTCCCTGGGTAATCATAGAAAAAGAGATAGCATCTTCCAGCAGTATCCATTTGCTGAACGCAGCCCTCATAAAAATAAATATACCCGCCCAAATGTGTATTGATAAAATTAATGCTGCTTCTTCAAACTCCACTCCATAAAGGAATAAAATCAGAGGGTCGGAAATAAAAGTGACGACAATCGCCAATGATAATGCAATCATAAATAACATGTCAAATAACTGTTGCAAGCGTTTTTGGAAGTGTTGGTTGTCTTTATTTTGGAGTTCTATCAGTTTTGGGAAAATTGAAGCAACAATAAGAGTAGGAATAAAATACCATGTTTCTGAAAGATTAACGGCAACCGAATAGATACCTACCTCTTCGGTGTTTACCAGCCAACGTATCATGACCTGGTCGATTTTCAAATAAACCATTGCAAACAAAGCGCCAAGCATAATCATCCAGCTATGTCCAAGTAATTCTTTTGCTTTTGCAAGTTTGAATCGTAACTCTTTAAATGTGATGATGGACTTTAGCTTAAAGAAATAAAGAAACAGAAAAGCAATTAACATTGCTTTTATCAAGTAACTAAAGGCAAATGCTAATATGTGGGCACCAATTACCACCAGAAGCACACTTAATATTGTAAAAAAAATGGACACCAATCCGCGAGCTGTTGCAGAGTATTTGGCCATTACCTGTGACTGAAACCAATAATCGAAAATTTCAAAGGGTTTAAACAATATTATACCGGATGCAACCAGTAAAACCCAAAACTGGGTACTTCCAACACTTTCGGTGCTAAGTATAATGGTCAGAAAGACCACAATGGCAAACACAGCGCCCATTAACTTGAGATAGAAGATAGTTCCAAGAAGGTCTGTATGACGATCAGGAAACCTGACCAGCTCTCTTATAGCTAAACCGTGGAGTCCCATATGAGTAGCAATGGTAAAAAGCGAAACTAAAGATATGGCGTAAGATAAAATTCCATAGCCTTCGGCTCCCAAATGGCGGGCTACAAAAATACTTACTAACATCAGAAGACTCATGGTTATTATCTTTTCTCCCATTAACCAAGAGGTATTAGAAAAGTATTTTTTAACTTCTTTTTCTTTTAGGAAGGGTATTATGTGCTTTAAAGCTTTAATAGCCGTTCTTTTATAATTTTTCAAGAGTCATTTTGCCAATCATGGTAATTTATGACTCAAGGATATGTTCTGTGCCGGAGTTGAACAGCAACCTGGCAAGACGTTTTGTAAGTGCTGGTCGTGCGTATTGGGCAATTTTATCAATATCAGGGCATATTGTCGGGAATTTCTGCGACATATCGCGTTGCAACGTCGATTGGAAGGGCAAATTAGCTTCAAAATCCCGTTCGGAATCTGGTTTGACTTCGGATCCCGGTCTACATTCAGACTCCGGCATTGTTCCGTAATCGGGTTTTTTTTTGGTATTTGGTGCCTCGATGAATGTTTGAGAAGCGATATGGCGAATCCAGTCAGCCGGACCGGAGACATCATTGTAATCGAAAGCTGCTCCGATACGGCAACGCCGGATGATAGCAGCTGCGTCCCCGTCCGTTGGGCCGATCACCAAAATTGGTTTTCCCGCTTTCAGGTAGTCGTAAAGTTTGCCAGGGATCAGGATACGGCTGTCATCCGACCGGTGCACAACTACCACATTGATATCGGATTGTTGCATCAGAGAGGTTGCTTCATTGTGCGGTACATAAGAACGGATAGTCACAATTTCACTTAGGCCGAAGGAGTTGATATGGCGATGGATATCGGAGTGTACCGCTCCGATAAATTCCAGTCTGACCTTTGGTTTGGTTAAATCTGATATTGCTTTTAGCAGATTGTCCGGTATGGAAGTTTCCGTTATGCTTCCAACATGGCGTATCAGTAATGGGCGATTGGTGTCCGGTGTGCTCTTTTTTACTGCATTGAAATCGTCAGGGTCAAATCCGTTAGGAATAATGTGATAAGTTCGATCAACTTTTCCGGTTAAATAGCGTGCCGTACCCGGTGTGGTGACGGTCACCTCGTCGGCTTCATTGAGAACGGAAGTTTCCATCCGTTTGTCGCGTTTACGGGTCAGTGCAGTACGGGGAAGCACGTGATTATAGTGGATATCGGTCCATGGATCCCGGAAGTCGGCAATCCATCGAACGCCGGTTTTTCTCTTCAATCGGCGGCCAACAAAATGGGCGGAATGGGGTGGGCCGGTAGTGATTACGGTATCAATAGCATATTTAATTATCAGTGATCGGGCTTTGGATTGTGCAAACGGAACCCAGCCGACCCGGGCATCAGGTACAAACAGATTGGCCCGCAACCATCGCGCCAAACGTTGTGGCAAGTTCAAATCCTTTGCTCCAAGTATTGTGACAGGATTTGCCACTTGTTCGGGAGTCGTACCCGCCATCCAGCTGTAAAATCTGAACGGCTCAATGGTACGCGCATAGTAAACGGGAAGACCGGCAGGAACATCGTTTATAAGCGAACTATCCTTCATGGGATAAGTCGGATTGGCACAGGTCAGAACCACCGGATCGATCCCATACTTCGGGAAATATTTTACAAATTTGAGAAACCTTTGCACACCGGCCCCGCCGCTTGGCGGCCAGTAATAGGTAATGACCAGTACCTTTTTTCGTTGTATCATCTCTTCCTGTAATAATTTACCAGCATAAATGCACCGATGAGCAGGATAATAATATTAAAAATCCAGGACAGCCTGCTTCCAAGAATGTGTGACCTCGGGTCAAATCGCAATATAAGCTCGTGTTCCCCGGCAGGAATCTCAAAACCGCGTAAAATGTAATTGGTTCGATGGATATCTATCGGCTCATTGTTTAGTGTGGCCTGCCAGCCGGCGGGATAATAAATCTCACTCAACACAAGAAAAGAGGAAGCGTCAGTTTCAACTGAAATTCTTATTTCGCGCGGGCCGTATTCGGTTACTTCAGTGATTCGGTTATCGGTAGGAGCTATAACCGGTATCCGGTCGACCTCCTGCAGGATTGCTGTAGTGGCTGCCTCGAACCGGTTCAATTCATCTATCGCATCATGGGCAGTACCCGCAACGATCAGGGAATCGACAAACCAGGTTTTTGGCAAGACCTGCCGGTTCTCCATTACCACTCCACCGTTACCCTGGTAGACTACATCCCAGCCAGGCAGATTAAGGGGTGCTTGATAAGTCAGAAAACGGGTGTTGAGCATATTGAGAACCTCGTTATTGAGGCCGGATGGACCGTTATATAGGGCATGATCGATAACATCCTGATAATTACTCAATTTGGCACCTGCGTAACCACCTATTGAGGGATAGACAAACGCTGCCGGCACAGCATTGTTAAAAGGGTTATCACCAAGCGGGAAGGATCGCCAGGACCAGACCTGTCCGTCTCTTTTTTGTTCCTCAATATAGCGGTCGATGGAGCGGATCTGGGCAGCTAAAACTTCATTTGGGGATTGATCTGCATGAATCAGTCCGCTTTTATCAACATAGCGATTACCGATCTGAACAAGATCGATCGAAGCAAGGAGTACAAGTCCGGCCAGTGCATAATTGGCAGGAATTTTTCTTAGTGCGGCACCGGCCAACAAACCACTCCCAAGAAGGATAAAAATCAGAAAGCGCCGACTGTCGGATGTTGCTCTTTCCATACGTTCCGGTCGTAACTGCCCTTCAATATAACGCCTTGCAAATTGCTGTACCTGCGGATCATCCACCCGCATGTTCTGTTGACTGGCAATCTGCTGGGCCAGCAATTCGTGTTCACCCTCTTTCTCAAAGCTCAGAAGTGATCCCGTGAAGACAATGAAAAAGAGCGCGAAGGCCAGGGCGATTCCGCCGGGCAGATAGAGTGCACGAAGCGAGAGTGTTCCGTCTTTCCAGCTGTCATAGAGCCATTTCATACCCATGGATGCAACGACAGCACAGGAAAAAACGGTAACGATAAGCCACATCTCCGGAGTCCGGAATTTGTTAAAAAGCGGCATGTATTGAAAAAACAGAATGTTGAAACTGTACAGGTGTTTTCCAAGAGAAAAGAGCAATGCAAGGACACCGGAACCCACAAAAACATATTTCAGCCGGCCAGGTGCACGGAAAAGGCCAACGAGAAGCATCAGGAAGACGATTGCTCCAAGGTAATGGGGCCCGCTGGTAAAAGTTTTTGGTCCCCAATAGGTTCCATCGGCCGATGAACCACCGAAACTGTCAGGGATGATCAGGGTGAGCAGTTCGGCTCGTCCCTGTGACCAAGCGAAAGCATAATCGACATCGAGGCCACCGCCGGTTTCTTCTTCCTGTAATTCCGATCCACCGCGTATGCTGAAAGGTGTGTATTCATACATACTCCAATAAGGCTGGGTATTGGCGGCCAGAGCCAGCAGACCGGCCAGGATCATGAGTGCAGCGCGTCGTGACCAGCCGGTTAAAGTTTGATTGCGATAAGCCGTAACTCCGTCATAAACAAACCAGATTGCAAGCACGTAAAGGAAATAATAAAGAACCTGGATATGTTCGGCACGGAGCGTGAAATTGAGAGCAATGGCAAAAAGAAAGAGACCGGCCAGGCGTTGTTGGCTGCGGGAAAGCATCCAGTAGCCTGACATTACCCATGGAATGTAAGAATAGGCGATCAATTTGGAGTTATGGCCTGCACCCACGATGATAGGGATATAGGTGGTCAGGCATATCGCCAGTGCGGCCAGAGCGGCCGGTAGTGGCCGGTAACCCATCAACCAGAATAAAAAATAGACTCCTCCGATACATATGGTAAGTGGAATGGCGGGTATAAACATGGTGGAAAATGTCCGGCGGATCAGGGTGTCAATATGAGTAAAGGTCTTGTTTCCGTATACCGTATAAGAGGGCATCCCGCTAAAGATATGGGTGGCCCAGAGTGCGTCTTCTCCGGTTTCCTCCTGGTATTCGATGACGGACTGGGCGGTGGCGCGGAACTGCTGGATGTCATGGGCGAAGAATTGCTGTCCGCTGAAGTAGACTTCGCTGAAGATGAATGAGGGGACCATCAGCAGGAAGACCAGTACGATCAGATGGCGGTATTTCAGAGGAATCTGCTCCCATAAATCAGGTATGGATGGTGCGGATGCTGATCTTTTCCGTGTCTTGCGGGATGTTTTTTTTGAGGAGGTTTCTCGCCGATTTTTAGCCATAGACGGATGAATGCGTTATTGGATGAAACGGGTAAGGAAGCAGGGGCACACTGGGGGTATTGGCCTGGACGAGCAGTTCCATGTATTCCAGTATGTCATTCATATCTTTGACGAGGTATTCTTTTTCCTCATCGGTCAGCTGAAGGCGCGCCAGATTAGCCATGCAGGTTACATCGTCACGGGTTACCGACATAGTAAAATGGATAAATTGATATGAATGTACGAATGGACAGCATTTTGGTAATTTACAAAATGTGTAATCAAAGTGTTATCAAAGGCTGGTCTATTTGCAGCCGGAGGCAAACGGTGGTAGTATAGCGGATATCGGATGCATGATCGAGGTAATTTTTCCCAGATATACCAGCGAGGTGTGAACAAACGTAGAATCGGCCGGATACCCGGCACGTTTTTCAGGTTCCCTGTCCAGATCAATATCGGTGTTCAGAACCTTAAATCCCTCGTTTCTTAAAATCTCGGAGAACCGATTCTCAGCGCCAAGATCCAGGATGGTCTGGTCTTTCCGGATGCGGCCGTTCATGAAATCGAGCGTAAGGCTGTACCGTCGTTTGTGTGGATCGAAAGGGATGATCGGCATCAGGAGTCAGGGATTTCAGCAGCAAGTTCGTGTAATGGTTTCCATTGAAAACGTGTTTTGACTTTTGTTCCTTTCGGAGCCAGTACCACGCCATGGTATCAGTCAATCACCCTTGGAACACGGAAATAGTCGGCATCGGCATCAGGTGCATTTTTCAGGGCCTGTTCGTGGTCCAGAGGAGCCAGGGCCTTGTCGGGCCGGTAGCCGGCTTCGGTATCGGCGACATGTTCCAGCGGAGGCACACTGGAAGTATCGACCTGGCCGAGCAGTTCCATATATTCCAGTATGTCATTCATATCTTTGACGAGGGATTCTTTCTCCTCATCGGCCAGCTGAAGGCGCGCCAGATTGGCCATGTAGGTTACATCGTCACGGGTTACCGACATAATAAAATTGGATTAAATGGATTGATCATGCAATTGGACAGCATTGCCGCAATTTACAAAATGTGTAATCAAAGTGTTAGTAAAGGCTGGTCCATTTGAAGCCGGGGAATAATTTGTCGCAAAAAACAGAATACAGAAAACATGGCGGATGATTATATTTCCCGTGATTCTACTATGAAATTTGCTGATGATATATGTAGATTGCGCGCATGTTAAAGAAGAAAGTCAAAGTACAGAATTCGGCCGGGATTCATGCACGACCGGCATCACTCATTGTCAAAGAAGCCACCCGTTTTAAAGCGGAGTTCCACATCCATATGTATGGCTACCGGATCAACGGAAAGAGTATACTGGGTTTGCTGACCCTTGCTGCAGAACAGGGTGCGGAGCTGGAGCTGGAGTGGAATGGTCCGGATGAGGAGGAGGCAATGGATCGTATCGTTGCACTTTTTAACAATGGGTTCAAGTTGAATGAAGACTGAACAAATGCAACCAGAAGCAGGTTAGCTTATGCCAGAAGAACAAACCAATACTTCGAATATAACGTTGAAGGGTACTACTGCGGTCACCGGATTGGTCATGGGTGTGGCACGGGTGTATTCCAGGGGCAATATAAATATCAATCCCGACCCTGTTGATGAAGCACGCCTTCCGGAAGAAAAGACAAAATTTGAGCAGGCACGCAAGGCGGTTGGTGCAACCATGGAACGTCTCTCTGATTTCGCACATTCCCGCAATGACTCTGATACCCGTGATATACTGAATGCACAGCATGGCATTTTAAATGATCCGGAACTGGAAATCATGGTTCACCAGGCGATCGATGAACGGAGTGTCCGTGCCGAAAAGGCAATCTACGATGCATTTCAGCATTATATTGATCTGATCAAGGCTTCTGAAAAGTCGTTTTTAATGTCCAGGCTGTCAGATTTGCGGGATGTGCGCGACAGATTGATAAATAATGTTCAACAGCTGGGGATGATTGCGAGTTTTGGAAAAAATGCTGTAATGGTGGCCGAGGATGTTTCTCCTATCGAGGTGATCACGTTTGCCAGAAATGGGGTCAAGGGGATTGTCTGTACTTCCGGCGGACTCACATCGCATGCCTCGATTATAGCCAATGCTATGGGTATCCCGATGATTATTGATGCAAAATCGGCTATGCGCACGTTACGCGACGGCGATACGATTATTCTGGATGGATACGGAAACGTAGTGATTGCGTGTCCGGATGAAGAAATGACCAGTTCTTATACCAGAATGATCAAAAAGTACAAGGAGGAGGAAAAACGGCTTCGCCACGTAATTGACAAGCCGTCTGAAACGGCTTGCGGTACGAGGATACTGCTTCAGGCCAATATCGATTTCGAAGAGGAGGTGCTCAATATTGAAAAATACCGGGCCGAGGGTATCGGTTTGCTTCGAACCGATACGCTGCTTATGAACTCGGGTCCGCTTACCATGGACAGAAAGCGGCAGGAGGAGTTTTGCCAGACAGCTTTTTCGGGAAGCGGATCGTCGCAGGTGACGATTCGTCTGCTTGATGTCGGTGGAGACAAGCTGCTGAACATCAAAGCCAAAGAATCCAACCCGTTTCTCGGCTGGCGCGGTGTGCGCATATTACTGGATCGAAGGGAGCTGTTGTTGAGTCAGTTGGAAGCCATATGCCGGGTTGCGGGTCGCTATCCTGGTCGCACCCGTATTCTCGTACCCATGGTTTCCAATCTTGAGGAGTTTCTGGAGGTGAAACGAGAGCTTGCCGGGATGCAGAAAAACCTTCAGAAAAAAGGTGTTCCGGTGGATCCGAATATAGTGCTGGGCATTATGGTCGAAGTGCCTAGCGTTGCCCTGCAGATTCGACTGTATGCCGAGCATGTTGATTTTCTGAGCATTGGTACAAATGACCTCACCCAATACACCCTCGCTGTAGACCGGGGTAACAGTTTGATTGCATCCCTTTATCAACCGATGCATCCGGCTGTGCTCACATTTATCGCGATGACGGTAAATGCGGGTGCGGAATTTCATGTCCCGGTCGCTGTTTGTGGCGAGCTCGCTTCCGAGCCATTTGCCGCCCTTGTTCTTGCCGGTTTAGGGGTCCGTGAGCTGAGCATGACACCCAGGCTGATTCCCAAAGTGAAACAGGCCTTGCGCCTGTATCATATTCCGGAAATGAAAAAATTGTCTGATGCCGCTATGAACTGTTTGACCACCGATGAACTGAAAAGAATAAAGTCGGACTGGCTGGCCGGTTATAAGGAAAAACTTAAAAAACAGCAGGCGGATTAAAAAACTCTATAAAGTAGAGCGTTTTTTTTTGAATCTTATTGAGATAAAGACATAATTTGATTAAAATCTTTATAGAAAAAGCGCTTTCGAAATTACCATATTTATATTAATTTTACTTTTTAGCTAAAAATAATAATATTAAATACGATAGATTGTAAATAAATAAGGTATTTTCTATTTCGAGCAGAAAAAATAATGGTATATTTGGTTTCGTGTTTTTTTAACCCATAACAGCTAAAACCGCAGATGCCATGATCGAAAAAAAATTCACCCCGAAACGCACGATCTGTAAAGTCACTTTCCGTGTACCAGAAGAGTGGGCCGAAAGAGAGGTCTCTGTTGTAGGCGACTTCAATGAATGGGATACCGAAGCGAACAAACTCGAACAAAAAAACGGCTCCTGGGAGATCACGCTTCGTCTGACTCCACAGACCGAATACCGTTTCCGATACCTGCTCGATGGTGAGCGCTGGGCAAATGATGATTCAGCCGACGGATACGCCACAAATCCCTACGGTACAGAGGATTCACTGCTCATTATTGGTAGCTGATCATAGCATCCGTTTCGGTTAACCAGCCTTTTTGCACAGCTGCTGTTGCTTATTGAAGAGAGTCGGCATATGCCATTGAATTTGTTTACAGACAAGGCCTCAAAAATGGGGCCTTTTTTATATATTGATAATTCAACAGAAACATAAGCTGCTGCATTGTTTGACATTTCCTCATTTTACCGTCTTTTGAAGACCCGGTGGCTAGGCAGAAGATTCTGGTTTTTCCGATCCTTGGATTCCACGAACCGGTACCTTAACGATATACCGGATGCAAGACTATCTCACGGGCTGGTTTGCCTGGTAGATAATCAGGTAAAAGGCAAAGGGCAATTCGGTCGCACATGGATTACCAGCCCGGGAAAAAATCTTACGTTTTCCATTGTGCTCTTGCCGAAGAACAACGGCAGGCTTCAACTCATCTCACTGGCAGCCATGCTTGCGTTGAAAGAGACGCTTGATGTTACATTGTCGTGTGACAGTGTCATAAAATGGCCCAATGATCTGCTCATATCCGGAAAAAAGGTGTCCGGACTGCTCACCGAATGTCGGTACAACGGAAAAAACCTGGATCGCATGCTTTTGGGGATGGGGGTAAATGTCAATCAAAAAACGTTTCCTGTCGAACTTGAGCAATCAGCGACATCACTCTGCTGTCATTCGGGCGGTCAATCGGTTGATCGGCCGTTGTTGCTGGCTGTGTTGCTCAACCGGTTGGAACCGATGCTCGATAAAGCCGAAACAGGGGATATCGGACTCGTCCGCGCAATCAACAGAAACATTGATGGCTACGGAAATTGGGTATCCCTGCATGTTGACGGACAAAGGATGGAGACTCCGGTGAAAATACTCGGTATCAATGAGCAGGGCTATCTGATGGTATTGACTGCTAACGATGATGTTAAGACATTCACTCATGAACAGGTACGCATCGAAACACAATCTGGTTGATTTGGTTTCTACCGGAATGGACGAATGCGAGCTGCCCGTTAAGGGGGCCAGGTACATCGCAGGGATTAGCGGAGGGGTGGATTCCATGGTCCTGCTGTGGATTCTCGTCCGGTTGCTGAAGGTGCATGTGGTAGCAACTCATATTAATTATGGTAAACGTGGCGCTGAATCCGATGCCGATGAAGAGCTGGTCAGGTTGTTTTGCATGGAGAATAACATCCCGTTTGAGTTGTTGGGGCGTGCTGATGCGGGCAGTCGGCAGAATGCCGGCAGCGGCAATTTTCAAAACCAGGCCAGAACCCTTCGGCGCGAGTTCCTCCTTTCGGTCATGAACAGGCATGATGCCCGCGCCATTTTCCTTGCTCATCACAAGGACGACCAGATCGAAACGATTATTCAGAAGCTGCTTCGCGGTGCCGCACCGGAGAAATGGACCGGCATGAAGCGTTTTGATCCACCCTGGATGCGACCCTTGCTGGAGGCATCCAAAGATGAGTTGCAACAGTTTGCTCAGGAACAGGAGATTCCCTACCGGACGGACCGTTCCAATCTGGAATCGAGCTACTCCCGCAACATGCTGCGTAATAAGATTTTTCCACTATTTAACCAGGCGTATCCGGGATGGGACAAACATGTCGTACGGCTTTCACGGATCGGACATCTCCACACTTCAATGCTGGATTACATAACAGGTGAGGTGACGGTTTCACGGCCGGATATTGGCACCGGTACTTTGTTTGAAGCGCCATACGCAGGAAATACCGAACAGACGGATACCGGTCACCCTTTTTCAACAGTTCTCAAACGAACGGAATGGTTATCGCTTTCGGAGGAACTGCAGTTGCCTGTGGCCAGAAACTGGATTGAAAAACAGACCGGATATATCGGTTGGAGCAAAGGAGAAGTACTCCGGCTTGAAGATCTGAAAAAACTGCAGACCGGGAAACGCGTTCATTTTGATGCAGGATTCTCCGTTCAGCGAGATCGTGAACACTATGTGCTTGTGCAAAATCGCGCATCCGGGGTTAGTCACGAAATATCACTTACCCGACTTTCAATTACGCCAATAACAGCTTGCGGTTTTATGTTCACTGAAAATCGCTATGACCCGGCACTCCAAACCGGAGCTTTGCAACTCAACCGGGAAGCCCTGGACGCTGTGATCTTGTTGCGCAAATGGGAAAAAGGGGACCGATTCCAGCCAATGGGAATGGCCGGCAGGCAGAGTGTTGCCGATCATCTGACCAACAGAAAAATATCTTCTGCGCAAAAAAGTGAATCTTTGGTCCTTGTTTCTTTTGAAGGAAAAGTTCATGCCGTTATATTTCCTCATTGCCTGGATAGTGGAGAAATTGGAACCATCGCTGAGCATACCCGGTGTCACACGGAAGGGCAACGCGTACTTCTAATCAAAAAACCGGACCATTTTTCATGACTTTTTACGAACCCGACACGATCTTCTGCAACGGCTCACACTTCCGACTCTATATCACAAAAGAGCAGCTGGACAAGCGCATTGAAGAATTGGCTGAGCAAATCAATCGTGATTATGAGAACAAAAAACCCATTTTTATCGGTATTCTGAACGGTGCATTTGTTTTTCTTGCAGATCTGATGCGGCATGTTACCATCCCCTGTGAAGTTGACTTCTTCAAACTTAGCAGTTATGGTGATGAAAAAGTCTCCTCCGGCCACGTAACGGAGCTAAAGGATCTGGATGCCGATGTGGAAGGGCGGCATATCATACTTATTGAGGATATTGTCGATACAGGTTTGTCCATGAGGTATATGGTTGGTCGCATCAAGTCCAAGAAGCCGGCATCAGTGGCTGTTGTAACGCTGCTTCACAAGCCCGATGCCACGAAGCACTATGTCAATGTTGATTATGTCGGGTTTCAGATTCCGACCCTTTTTGTCCTGGGTTACGGAATGGACTATGCACAGGAGGGCCGTAATCTCGCTCAAATTTATGTAATAGATGAAGATTCGGAAGATAACGGACCGCCGGTGATCCCCAAGAACACGGAAAAAATATGACGAACCGATGAGTTCGGGCATTGAAATCAGGTTTTAAATAGGCTATATTTATTATTCTCGAAAAGCACTTTGATACAGATGCTGATGTACCATAGTTCTTTGCGGCAAGCTTTTACTGAGATTGCTTTTCGGAGAGATGGCTGAGTGGTCGAAAGCGGCACCCTGCTAAGGTGTTGAGCCCTTCACGGGGCTCCGTGGGTTCGAATCCCACTCTCTCCGCATAAAGCGGGGTATTGTCAATCTGATGTGATGATATCCCGCTTTTTTTATGTGCATACCGGCCTCATTCCTCCGGAAGGGTTGACCGCAGCTGATTATGACCCGTATATGATTCAAAATTATGACATTATGTTATGAGGGGGTCGATACCTTGGTTGCATATCCTGAAGAAGTGTATATTATGGATGTTACAAGGACTGACCTGCTCAACCAATTTTTTTACACCATGACTCCAGACGATAGGGTCAAAGCCCCGCCAAGCGAAAAAAGGAAGCTGCAGAATCGAATTCCAATGAAGGAAAAAAAGCGGATCGTGCTTATTGCACACGACAATAAAAAACAGGATTTGCTTGAATGGGCCAGCTGGAATAAAAAGCTCCTTGCCGGTCATGAACTTTACGGCACCGGCACAACAGGGGGCATCATTGCAAACGAACTGGGACTTGATGTACACCGGTTTAAAAGCGGGCCTCTGGGAGGAGACCAGCAGGTTGGTTCGAAAATATCCGATGGTGAAATGGATCTGATGATCTTCTTCTGGGACCCCATGTCCGCCCAGCCTCATGATGTGGACGTGAAGGCGTTGCTCAGGCTGGCGGTGGTCTACAATATCCCCGTAGCCTGTAACCGCTCATCGGCTGATTTCATGATTTCGTCACCGCTGCTCGACAAGGAGTACGAACGCAGGATTGACGACTACGCTGCTATTCTGATTGATATCTGACAGCGGTCAGCCGGCGTATGTTTTTCCTGTTTCAAACGGGATATCGGGTTCCTCAAGCACCACAGCTGTTTCAAGCGGCCTGACATTGACCTGGTCTCCGGCGCGGAAGTGATTCCGGTTGTCGGTGTGCACCAGGCATTCGCGCGCCCTGATGCGCACCCGGTAGGTGATATCGTGCCCTTTGAACTCTCGTGAAACCACCTCACCCAGATAGTTGTCGAGATGTCGATTGGGTTTTTCCACAGTGAGGTGCTCCGGTCGAATAGAGAGTGTGACGCGGCCTGTTGCCGGACGGTCCAGGTTTACACGTCCGAACTCGGTAAGGGCAGTGGCTCCGATCGCTTCTGCCGTGATGAGATTGGTAGTACCCAGGAACTGTGCGACAAATCGGGTACGCGGCCGATAGTAGACCTCTTCCGGTGTACCGATTTGTTCGATACGACCATGATTCATCACTGCGATCCGATCAGCGAACGAAAGCGCCTCCTCCTGGTCATGGGTAACAAGAAGAGCGGTCATACCGGATTTTTTCAGCAATGTTCGAATTTCATCCCGGGTAGACTGGCGGAGAACGGCATCCAGGTTTGAAAAAGGTTCATCAAGAAGGATGAGTTCCGGAGTGGGAGCGATGGCACGCGCCAGGGCAACCCGCTGCTGCTGTCCGCCGGAAAGTTCAAACGGACTCCGGTCACGAAACTCGCGAAGACCCATCATGCAGAGAATTTCAAGTGCCCGCTCTTCGCGATTCTTGCGGGGCACATTTCGCAGGCCAAACATTACATTTCGGATCACAGAGAGATGAGGAAACAGAGCATAATCCTGAAAAACAAAGCCAATACCACGGTCTTCCGGTTCAACAACCGCTTTGCCATTTGATTTTACCGGTGATCCTCCGTCACCTGATCCATCCGGCCGGGGTGATCCTGGTAAAGCTGATTTGGATACTGACTCTGAGCCAGATGCTGATGCCGAAGAGGATTCTGAAGCTGAAACCGATTCAGATGCATTGTCCCGGGAAAATGTTTCGGTGCCGCCGCTTTTCACGAGAGTGCGACCGTTGAGTACCACTTTTCCCTCATCGGGATGTTCAAAACCGGCTATCAAGCGCAGTGTGGTAGTTTTTCCACATCCACTCGGTCCGAGCAGGGCAAAAATCTCATGGCGGTTAATGGCAAAGGACACCTTGTCGACCACTTTTTCCGGTGGTTCGAAAGATTTTGTAAGCCCGGTTGATTTAAGCAGTGTATCCATGAAATCTTGTGTTAGCGGGATGTCCATTCTCGGGCAAATAGCAATCCGACAAATAACGTTGAAAATAATAAAATTACAAGAGCATATGGAGCAGCCTGACTGAACATTGCTTCGGCAGTATAACTCCATACATTGACGGCCAGGGTTTGAAATCCGACCGGCGCCAACAAGAACGTGATAGGCAGCTCTTTCATTGCCGACATGAATACAAAAGCGGCAGACACAATCAGGCCGCTGCGCATAACAGGAAATGTGGCAAGGAAGAATGCCATGAGACGTCCGTAGCCCAGTGATCGGGCCGCCTCTTCAAGACGCGGAGAGGCCTGGTAGAGTGAACTGCGCACCGGGCCGATCGCCTCAGCCAGGAAGTGCAGCGTGTAGGCCAGAATCAGCAGGGTCAGGGTTTGGTATAGCAGCGGAGCGGTATTCAAGGTGAAAAATATGAGGGCAAGGGCAAATGCAAGCGGCGGAGTGGCGTAGCCGAGGTAGGCAATGCGTTCGAGTCCGCGAGTGAGCCGGGAGGGGTGACGTACCCCAATATAAGCCAGGGGAATCGCCAGTGCAGTTGCCAGCAACGCAGCCGGAGCCGAGGCCATGACGGATGCGGCAAGCGCCCGCTGCAATCCCGCAAGTTGCTGCGAATCAAATGTCTGCATCATCCAGAAAAGAATGGTACTGACCGGCAGCACAAACGAGAGCAGTACCAGTACCGTTACAAAAATATAAGCCGGCCATTTCCAGGCCCCGAGAGGTATGGTGACGGCTTTCTTATCGCTACCCGATCCGATCCGGTGAAAGAAGAGTCCGCGAAGCAGCTTGTATTCCACAACAAGCGCACTGGAAGTAAGCACCAGAAGCATGAGCGCCAGCCAGGCAGCATAAATGCGATCGTAGGAAGCGGCATATTGCAGATAAATTGCATAGCTGAATGTCTCGAAGCGCATCAGCGAGACAGCACCAAAATCGCCCAGTACATAAAGAAAAATGATCAGGGCCCCGGCATAGTATGCAGGACGAAGCTGCGGAAGCGTAACACGGAAAAACACCTCACCCGGACGATATCCAAGAGAGCGGGAGGCTTCCTCAAGAGACGGGTCAAGTCCGGACAGTGCCGATCGAAAGTTCAGATAAAGATAGGGAAACGTGTACAGGCTGATGGCTGTCAGCGCACCGGTAAACCCGCTGAGGCGCGGCAGTTCAATGCCGAAAACAAGCGCAAGAGTGCCGTTTGCCCCCGTAAAACCAAGCAGGGCATAGGCCATCACATATCCGGGTATGGCCAGCGGCAGCACCCCCATCAGGGTCAGTATCCCGCGCCCGGGTATATCGGTGCGTGTAGTTATCCAGGCCAGCGGCAAGGCAATGAGTGTGCCGACCACCAACGTGCCGAGAGCAAGCAGAACCGTATTGTACAGCAGCTCCAGATTGCGATACCGGAATACAAGCTCCATCGACAGTGCGGTATCCGCTTCAAGTGCACGGACGAGCAGGTACATCAGTGGAATAAGCACGGACATTCCCACAAGCACCGCAGGAGTTAAAAAATACCACGATGGCAGATTATGTATGCGGAATATGTCAGTCAGTTTCTGCAACAATGACATGTAACTTTTTTCTGATTATTCTCTGTTTCTCTGTACGATAGTGCATACATAGGGCAGCCATCACTACAGGTATTTACCGGTTCACCATCATGCCGCCTGATGCACGCCTCACCTCATAACAGACCGGCCCGCCTGAGCAGATCCAGAGTCCGGTTGAGGTCGCTCAGATCATCCAGATCAAGATCCGGACTCAGTTCCCGGATATCACGCAACGATGAATGAACTGACTCTGTGACCACATCTTCCCGAACCGGGTACTCATATACCTCGCGTGTTATCCAGAGCTGGTTCTCCTCTTCAAGCAGAAACGCGATGAATGCAAGAGAAGCCTGGCGATTGCGGGCGTTTTTCAGCATGCCGATTCCGGCCACGTTGACCAGGTTGCCGGGATCGCCGGGTGCAAACCAGGTCTGTTCCACCGGATACCCGGGGTCGGTTTCACGAAATCGCAATAGATAATAGTGATTGGTCAGGGCAACATCAATTTCACCGGCAGCAATAGCCTGAAGCAGTGCGCTGTTGTTAATATAGCTTTGCGCATTGTTTTCACGCATTTCGCGCAACCATTGAAGAATGACATCATCACCTTCGAGAAGTCGCATGGAAGTGAGCAGGGACTGGAAGGAGCCGTTGCTGGGTGCCCATCCGACCCGGCCCCGCCATTCGGGGTCGGCCAGGCCGAAAATGGACTCCGGAAGTCGCGTACTGTCGACACGCGTACGGGAATAGGCCATCACTCTTGCCCTGCCGCTGGTCGCAACCCATGTGCCTTCGGAGTTGTGCAGCCGGACCGGCAGCCGGCCCAGAAGCTCGTCCGGAAGCGTATCGAACATGTCATTGCGATGCACAGCACCCAGAGCGCCGGCATCCTGAGCCCAGAAGACATCTGCAGGAGTGCGCCGACCTTCTTCGAGAAGCGCAACGGCCAGTTGTGTTGAACTACCATAACGGACATTCACACGGATGCTATGTTCCTGTTCAAATTTCTGGATAAGCGGTTCCACAAGCGCCTTGCTTCTGCCGGAATAGACGGTCAGTGATTGTGCCTCCAGATTCAGCGGGACTATCAGCACGCATACCACAAAAGTAGCGATCATTTTACAAGGCCAATGGTCAAATAAATGACGAAATATTTTGCGTAGCATGAAATTGTATTTTCAGGATATGGGTTGAATGATCAAGGTTGCCCATTCAAGCCGGAGATTCATCATGATGCCGCCCTCACATGAGACAATTTCGGCCTCGTATTTTAAGTCCAGTTCCAATAATGTTTTAAGCATCGCAAGCAAAAAATAATGATTGCACTCAGATTGTATTAAGACTTAATCTAAATAAAAATCCGATCATGTTCACCTTTTTTTTTGTTCCGGGCGGATGCGGAACAGGCTGCACTAAGGCTGTATTTTTAATTAGCCGGACCCACTCAGCGTGACGATCACCGATCTGCTGCCACCATGATTGCGATGTTCGCACAGATAAATGCCCTGCCATGTACCAAGAGCAAGTCGTCCGTTTCTGATTGGAAGGGTGAGTGAGCTTCCCAGCAGGGATGCCTTGATGTGTGATGTCATGTCATCGGGCCCTTCCAGTGTGTGCCGGTACAGGGAGGAATCTTCAGGTACGGTCCTTGTAAAATGTGTTTCAAAATCATCCCGCACCGTTGGATCTGCATTTTCGTTAACCGTAAGACTGGCGCTGGTATGCAGAATGTGAATATGCGCCAGCCCGATTTTGATATCGTCCAATCTTTCCAGCTGTGACACGATTTCATCGGTCACCAGGTGGAAACCCCGGGATCGGGCTTTGAGGTTCAGGGTTTGCTGATGCCAGATATGTGACATAACCACATTAATTTATTTTTTGATACTTTTGTTGATGATGAATTTCATTGCCGTTTATGCGGTGTGATCATTAACCGAAAAGGCCGCTGACACTGCCGCCGTCATGGCTGATGGTCTGCCCGGTGACATATCCCGAATGCACCGAAAGAAGCCAGGCAGCAAGTCCCGCGAGCTCCTCTCCCGTACCAAAGCGTCCAACAGGTATCGATTCTTCCATACTATTTCTGACCTCATCGGCAGGCCTGCCGCTCTGATGAGCAATGTATGCTATTACCCGCTGAATGGCAGGGGTATCGTGCGAACCCGGTGCCAGAACGTTGACCGTAATGCCCTGCAAACCCACATCCCGGGAGAGCGATTTTGTAAATCCGATTACCGCTGCCCGCATGCTGTTGCTCAGGGCCAGCACAGGAATGGGCTGCTTGACGGACTGGCTCTCAATGAAGAGAATTCTACCATATTCTGTTTCCCGGAATTTTCCAAGCAAGCGCAGCACCAAATCGATTTTCCAACGGAACACCGAAGCATATGCCTCATCCCAATCCTTGATGGAAGTTTCGGCAGCTTTTTTCGCAGGTGGTCCACCCGCATTCAAAATCAGTCCGTGCAATGGCTTGTCGGAAACATAGTCAACCAGTCGGTCAATGGTTTCAGGTTTAAAAAGATCTCCCTGAATAGGGGTGAAGCGATCGGGCCATTGATGATGCAGCCGTGATAGCGGATCCTGTTTTCTGGCCACACCGGTTACGGAAGCACCTTCGCGGCACAGGATTTCAGTAATGGCTTTTCCAAAACCGGAACTGCAACCGGTCACAATAAAATGCTGTTGATAAAGACTTAAATCCATAATATCCTCTTTTGGGTTTTTAGTGATAAGATCACTCTGAAGGAGAACATGTTACCTTGTTCTGCAGATCCGCTGTCGGCACTTAATTCAAATCAAAGACGAAAAATTCGGACTGGATGTTGATGCTCAAGATACAAAAACATGGCAAACCAGCTTGAACAAGGATCAAATTATCGATTGAAGGTATTCACCATAATGAAGCTATCCCATGTGTGATTCGGCAGCCCGGTCGATGGGTTGGTCCATGGTACGAAAGGTCGCCGGACGATACTGCCATAGCACCAATGCAGGCATAATCATGAACATAATTCTGTTCACCTGGTCAGGTGCCAAATAATAAACCAGCAAAAAAACCAGCAAAAACCATAGGGATAGTGAGACCGTAACCCGGTTCCATCCGGTTACGAAAATCCGATAGGCAAAAAACGGGAGTGTAAGTGTAAAGCTTAGCCAGAAAGCATGAAATAATGATGTATTGCGGTCAGAAAACTGTTCTGCCATGTGTGCGAACCAATTTGCGGGACGATATACGGCATGGACATCGGGAATATGGGTTGCCAGTGGCACGGCGAGATAAAGCAATGCAGCGATACCGAAAGCAGAATAGCCCTGCGGCCAGGATTTGCCGCGCAGATAGTCGGCCAGCGGCATCAGCAAAAACGACAAAAAAAGCCACTCTGATACCCATATACCGGCCAGTAACACAGCGATGAGCATTACCAGCTTTTGTCGCAACACCGCCAGCAAAGTGAGTCCGAACATGCAGAACATAAGCGCGTCAGGGACCGGCAAGAAAATACCCTGCCAGAATGCAGGAAGTGGTATCAGCAGAAAAGTTGGCAGGGCGACTTCAAAAGCATTGCTGCTTTTTTCTTTCATTGCGAGGTAGTACATCCAGCCAAAGCCCACCAGCAGATAGACGAAGTTGAGTGATCCGATCAGAAGCCCAATACTCTCTTGTCCGGTTAGCGAGAATATACCGGCGATTACCCCGCTGATCAGAGGTGCAAGCGCACGAAAGGTGACGGGGTCAGATTGAAAAAAATCGAATGACTCGGCAAGGGCAATATAGGTGAAGAGATCACCATACCGTCCGTCAGCAGATATCCGGCCCTCGGCCATCAATACAAAATGGGCAATCATTACGATCGAACATGCCGAGGCCAGTACCGGCATGGAGATGTAGAGCGTCATAGAAAAGCGGGTGGCCTTCATGAACTACCGTTTTTTTAGGAAGTCTGTACAGGCAGATTGGCATTAGGTGGCTCAGAGCAGACTTTTTATCGTTTCACCGATCACTGCCGGGCTCTCACACACAGCTATGCCGGCATCCTTCATCGCTTTGATTTTGTCATCGGCTGTCCCTTTACCGCCTGAAACTATGGCACCGGCATGCCCCATTCTGCGGCCAGGTGGAGCCGTGCGGCCGGCAATGAAAGCAACAACCGGTTTGGTCACGTTGTCCTTGATCCATGCGGCGGCCTCTTCCTCATCGGATCCCCCGATTTCACCGATCAGGACAACAGCCTCGGTCTCCGGATCATTCTGGAAGAGTTCCACAGCCTCACGGTGCTTGGTTCCAATGACCGGGTCGCCACCGATTCCGATGGCTGTGCTCTGGCCCAGTCCGGCTTTGGTAAGCTGGTCAACGGCTTCGTAGGTAAGCGTTCCTGAACGTGATATCACTCCGACAGGACCCGGTGTGAAAACAGTACCCGGCATGATGCCAACCTTGGCCTGATTCGGGGTGATGACACCGGGGCAATTGGGTCCGATAAGCCTTGACCCATGCCTTTGTACGATTTCACGTGCTGTTATCATGTCTTTGACCGGGATGCCTTCAGTGATGCACACGATGAGTCCGATCCCGTTCATGGCTGCCTCTGCAATGGCATCACCTGCAAATGCCGGCGGTACAAAGATAACGGATGTGTTGGCCCCTTCCTTTTTCACGGCTTCGGCAACCGTATTGAAAACCGGCCGGTCCAGGTGCCGGGTACCGCCCTTGCCCGGAGTCACGCCTCCGACGAGATTGGTTCCGTATGCGATCATCTGCTCTGCATGGAACGTGCCTTCATTTCCGGTGAAACCCTGTACGATCAACCGGGTGTCGTTTCCAACTAATACACTCATTCCAGTTTTTTTAAGTAAGAAATTTGATTGATTACCACCTATTTTAAACGGTTGGAATATACCCACCCGGGAACACACATATCAAACATTTTTCGGTGGCCAATGATTCCACCTTGTATGGCAGTGAACAATGGTGCAATTTGCCGGTGGTTAATACATTAGATAATTATGATCCCGGCTGACAAAATTGAAGAGGTAAAACATGCGGCAGACATCGTTGATGTCGTTGCCGACCATGTCAAACTGCGCCGCACGGGTAGCAGCTTTACCGGATTGTGCCCCTTTCACAATGAAAAAACCCCGTCGTTCAATGTCTCTCCGTCCCTGGGTATATTCAAATGCTTTGGCTGCGGTGAAGGCGGAGATGTGATCAATTTCGTGATGCAGATGGATGGCGTCGGTTTCGAGGAGGCGGTACGCACGCTGGCCGAGCGTTACAGCGTGGTGATCCCGGAGAAAACCGAGGATCAGTACGATCCGCAGCAGCACCTGAAGGACGGCATCTACCACGCCCTGCGGTTTGCAGGCAACTTTTTCCATCAGAACCTGGCAGAGTCCGATGATGCCGAATATGCACGCGAATACCTTAAAAAGCGAGGCTATCCCTGGAAAACGGTTCGAAAATACGGTCTGGGTTACGCTTCTGACCGGTTTGACAGCTTGCTGAAAAATGCGGAAAGCGCCGGTATCAATATGCAGTATCTTCACGAATCGGGTCTGGTCAAGGCGCGCGAGGATGATTCCGGCTTTTATGACACCTTTCGCAGCCGTCTGATGTTCCCCATTTTCAACCCCAGTGGAAAGGTGATCGGCTTCGGCGGGCGTACCCTCTCATCCGACAAAAAGATTCCGAAATACATAAACTCACCGCAGACTCCGGTCTACAACAAGAGCGAAGTCCTTTACGGAATACATACAGCCAAAAACGAGATACGCAAGGCCGGCGAGGCAATTCTGGTGGAAGGTTACACCGATGTGATCTCCATGCACCAGGGCGGAATCGGCAACGTCGTATCTACCAGTGGTACATCGCTGACTGCCGGCCAGATGCGGGTATTGAAACGCTACGGTGAAATTCTGCTTATGATTTTCGATGCCGATGTCGCCGGAGTGAAAGCGGCCGTACGCGGCATCTCAATTGCACTGGAGCAAGGCATGGCGGTCAGGGTGCTGACCTTGCCGGAAGGCGAGGATCCCGACTCTTATGTGCGGGAGTACGGCGGAGAGGGATTCCAGGAGTACAAAAAGAAGGAGACGGTCGATTTTCTTCATTACCTGGTCGGATTGGCACAAAAGGAAGGGCGCTGGCAGGATCCCATCGAACGAAGAAAGAGCATCAACGAAATTCTGGAAGCGATTGCGGTGATGCCGGACGGTCTTTCACGCGCCAACTATGTACAGGAGCTTAGCAGTATCAGCCGTATCGGAGACCGGACATTACTGCAAGAACTCGAAAAGATCCGTAATCGCATTCAGAAAGATGCGCGCCGAACAGCCGAACGTGCTGCCATGAGAGCCGGACGGGAAGATCAGGACAGCCGGCGACCCACTTCAATGAATCAGGACCTTCAGGGGGGAGCGCGTCAACAAGAAATGGAGCGTCATGCGGATGCTTCTTTTCAGGGAGCTGTCGGCAGAATACCGGCGGGTGCCGTCGCGAAGGATGCGGTCTCCGGGGAGGATGCGGTCGCACCGACACGCCGCCACACGCATCCACCCAAACGTCCCGGATATGAGAAGGAGCTGATCCGTCTGATGCTGACTTTCGGTGATAAAATCATCGAATTTATAGGCGGTTATTGCAGTGAAAATGATTTTGAAGACCCCGAACTCCGAAATTGTTACAATGATATCATGACCCGTTTCCAGAAGGGAGATCCGGTTTCAGTGGAAGTCTACAGCCGAAGAGAACATCCCTATCCCGAGCTGGTTGGGGAGGTCGTGTTGCAGCGACACTGGGTTAGCGAGTTCGGTATGAAAAAGCGTGGTGTGATTATCCACCGGGACGCCAATCCGGTTAATACAGCGCAGGGGGCTCTGAAATCACTTAAAATTCGTTATCTTGAGCGCACACGTGAAAAATTTCTGGACAAGTATGCGAGTGCCTCCGAAGACGAAAAAGCCGAGATCCAAAAATGGATCAGAAAAGTGACCGGCGAATGGAATCGTCATCGCCAGGAGCCGGCAGAAACACTGTTTCCTGATATATAGCAATGATACAGGTATTTTGAAGCGTAACCATTTCCTGCATGAACCTTAACTTTTTTATGGAATCCCAAACCCTTCAAACAGCACGCAAAGCAGCAGAAAAAGCAAAAGAAGTTATTGGCTACTATGATGAAAACCGATCCGGACTGACTATCGGGCTCAAGGGAAAACACGATCTTGTCACACAGGCAGACGAAGCCGCGGAGCAGGAGATCATCCGGGTCATAAAGGAGGCCTTTCCCGAGGATGAAATCCTGGCAGAAGAGTCGGCCGGCGATACGGCCCTCACGGATCGCCGGACCTGGATCATCGATCCCATTGATGGCACCACCAATTTCGCCCACGGCTTGCCGATTTATTGTGTTTCCATTGCGATGTGGGAGCACCGAAAACCGCAGACGGCACTCGTGCTGGAGGTCAACCGGGATGAATGGTTTACCGCCGAAGCGGGCAAAGGCGCATGGCTGAACGGTCAGAAAATGTCGGTTTCCACCATTGAAAAGCCGGAGCAATCGCTGCTTGCCACCGGATTTCCATACAGGGATCTGGGTCTGGTGGACTCCTACCTGGAACTGTTCAAGACGTTCATGCACGAAACCCAGGGGGTCAGGCGGCCCGGAAGTGCGGCTTTCGATCTTTGTCTGGTTGCCGCCGGCCGCTGCGACGGCTTTTTTGAATACGGACTTTCTGCCTGGGATGTCGCAGCCGGAAGCCTGCTGATTCGCGAGGCGGGTGGCGTGGTCAGCGACTGGACCGGAGGCGAGGATTGGTTGTTTGGCAAGCGTATTGTCACCGGTAATTCCAAAATTCACAAATACCAGTTGAGAAAAGTCATGGAAACAATACCCGAAAAGTATCTTAAAGCATAGTGATTTTTAAAAGTCTTATTCCCAGGCATACAGAATGCTGGAATGGACATGTGTTGCGTATCATAAAATAGCAGCGAATAATAAAAGGATACCATTTCAATATCGGCCAATACAGCGCGGACATCCCAAAAAAGCAGGGATGTAAAAAGCGTAAATGGCATGAGCAGGTGGATCCGCGATTTTATTTGAGCGTACGAATGAACCGATTACTGTAACAATCGTATAACAGATTGTAGGCAAACAATGGTAATCCGGCAGCGTTCGGGCAGATAATTAAGCGGTAACTCTTCAGAAATGGAACATCCTGCGATGACATACTCCGATTCAACCGACCGATGCGGCCTACTCCACTTACCGAGCACGATCTTGACCGGCAACTTCCGGAATTCTATCCGCGAATCTACCGGATGGTCCGTGCCATGGTATACGGTAGCGGCCTTGACCCGGAAGACCTTACACAGGACAGCTTCCTCAAGGTCTATAAGAAACGTCATATGTATAACGGCACCAGCAGCTTGTACACCTGGACCTACCAGATTGCCCGAAATACCGTGCTTGATGCATTGCGGCGCAACAAACTGCAGCGCCGTATTTTTTTCTGGACCGAGTCCGAAACCCAACCGGATGAGTTCTCTGCTAACGAAACGGGCGACCAGACGCTGGACCGGCGCGAGCAGCAGCAGATGCTTCGCAAAGCCCTGGCACGTTTGTCGGAAAAGGACAAATTGATTATTACCATGCGTGACCTTGAAGGCATGTCCTATGATGAAATCGCAGAAATTGAAAACCTGGCTCCCGGCACAGTGAAAAGCAGGCTCTTCACCGCCCGGCAGCGCCTTAAAGAAGAACTTGTTCGTATGGGAATGGATCCCGGTTCTGATTGAAAATGAGAGTTTGAATGAAAGCACAAATGAAGAATAACGTATGATACCGAACAGTAAAAAGACCAGCAAACGATTGCGCGAGAGACTTGTAGATGCAAGAGACGGTTTTCTCACAGGCGACGAACTGGCACAACTTGAACGGGATGTAAAGGCACATAATCCGCGGCTTTGGGAGGATCATCTGTGGATGGTAAAGCAGGCCCAGAAGGGTATCTTCAGCCGGTTTTCCGATTTGCGTGAAGAGCAGCCGGCCGAAGGAGCCATCAGCCGTTTTCATGCGCGGCGCCAGGCCGAAGGCGGGACCCAGGCAGACCTGGAGTTCCTGGTTTGGAGCTGGTTCCGCCGTTACGTTTTAACAGTCGGAATCTTGTTGATCGTCCTGTTTACCGGTTTGCAGATGGGTTCAACAGAAGAAACAGCGGGGGATACCCGCGATCAGATGGCCCGGATCCTGGGAGGTGAACAGGAATCGATCCCCGAACTAAATCACTGGCTTTATGAGGACTTGTAACGATACCGTAACATAATAATTACCGTTTTTATGCGTGCATGGCTTGCACGTTCCGACAGTCAGGAGTCAGGCAAATTCTGGTTTTTCAGGTCCAAGCGGTTTCAAACAGATAAGATTATGAGTAAAAATCCAAAAATAACCATCGCCCTTGCATTCGTGCTGACATTCCTGATCGGGTTTGGTGGCGGATATATGTTGTGTGGAAATCTGAATCCCCATGCGGGTTCACCGGATTACTATCCCGCATTAGGCCAGGCAGAAGAAGATAGGATAGCCCCGGAACCAGCACGGGAACCTGCACCGGAATCGCCAACAAATGAAGACGTTATTCCTTCAGATGAGGAGGAGATCACAGCTCCGCAACGAACTCAGCGCCGAGCCGAAGAGAGGGCTGTTGAAACGGACCAATCGGCAGAAGCTGTGGGCGTAACGGAAACCGAAGATACACAACGGCAGGCAATGCGTGGCAATGGACAGCATCGTGTCGGAGACGGGCGTCGTGCAATGACAGCACCAGAAGCCGGGGATCCTGTGCCTGCTGCCACTGACACACCGTACAGAGAGGAGTTGCCAAGGGATGATGAGCGCGAACGGGATTATCGAACGCGGGCAGATGAGCGGATGCAAGAGGGTGTTGAAGTGCGGACGGATGAGCGACGGTTCCGCAGAATGGACCCGGATGCGGACACATCAGTGGAGCAATCATCAGATTACCGCTTCAGGGATCGCCAGGGGCGTCCGGACCCGGAACGGTCACCCTTCAACCGGTACAGAATCAGGCTTATTCGCGATCTGAGCCTAACCGAAGAGAATGCGGAAGCATTTTTCTCCATATTGGAAGAACATCGCAGGCTGGTTCGGGAAGAGATTGTAATCCCCCAGAGAGCGCTTCGCGAAAGGCACCGCGAGCTGAGTGAACAGCTTGAGGCGGAACTTTCCGGTTTGTTGTCGGATGAGCAGTTGGAAGTGTGGAGGGAGCGCTATTCCCCACGCATGGACCGCTCACAGTCCAGACCTGCATCCCGGGAAGATGATGAGTAAATCACCTCACGTCTCCTAACGCCTGGGTTTTGAAGATAACAGAACATCCAGACTGTTAAGTGGCATGGGTCCACCAGAATAGAGGAACGGTTCTCCGAATGTAACGCCGATCTGCTGCCCGTATTCACGCGCCCGTCCCCGAAGCGCTTTGAAGAAACGTTTGCTCGAAACATAGGTCTGCGGTTCGGTGTCGTTCTCGTTGGCATCGAACTGGCTGGCAAATGCGCGGATCGCTTTTTCCTTGATGTCAATAGTTGCACTGATATCGAAGACAAAGGTCGGGTCAAAAGGCCAGTGCTGCATGAAATGCAGGATGTGGTGTGGCCTCCACGGCTCTTGCCGTTTGGCATCATCCGTATCATCCCTTGTCTCAAGTTTACTGAGACCGCTGTAGAAAAGGGCATCGAGCGAAAGCCGGGCGGCATTGCTGTGGTCCGGATGACGATCCTCCGGAGCATTGATAATGCAGACATCCGGTCGCAAGCGCCTGACATGACGAATAATCACTTCCCGCTGCGAGGATGTGTTTTCGAGTCCGCAATCCGGTAATCCGGCATTCATCCTGACGGCAAGTCCGAGGATTTCGGCGGCCCTTTGCGCCTCCTTAAGACGTATTTCCGGTGTGCCGCGGGTACCCATTTCGCCACGGGTA
Organism: Balneolales bacterium; assembly: GCA_007128425.1. GTDB lineage: Bacteria > Bacteroidota > Rhodothermia > Balneolales > Natronogracilivirgulaceae > SKNL01. The sequence goes on from SKXL01000179.1 coordinate 32,580, forward strand.
AGATCCAGCACGCCCACATTTCTGCCGCTTCGTACCAGTGATGCCAGAGTACCCGCACAGCAAAGTTCCACATCGTCGGGATGAGCGGCAATGGCAAGGACATCAAGTTTCATGATTTATATGAGTTTGTTTGAAGCTTACGAGTTCCAGACCCGGAACATCCATCCAAAAATAGCAGGTTCAAAAGGATATAGCTAAAAAGCGACACAAAACGCTTTATCCGTAAAATATCCGGTTTTTATTGCAACGAAAATAAAAAATCTGCGTACACATTGAGATACATTGCGTTATTCAATTATTTCTGAACATGATTATTCGCAGCATCATCGAAGGAATTCGGCTGTCGCTTTTTGCAATCTGGAGCAACAAGATGCGGTCGGCGCTCACCACATTTGGCATTGTGATCGGCATTGTGATGGTGACGACCATGGTCACGGTCATAGACGGCATCAACCGGTCCTTCGAGTCGAGCATGTCCATGCTGGGTCAGGATGTCATCTTCATTCAGAAATGGCCGTGGGGGTTTGGAGGCGAATATCGTTGGTGGGACTACGTCAACCGACGCGAAATGGATGTGGCCTATGCCGGTGAAATCGCCCGGCGCAGCCAACTTGCAAAAGCCGTATCCGCCGAAGCCTCCCGCTGGAACCAGAACGTCTCTTTTGAGGACAGGGTGGCGGAAGGAGTTCAGCTTGAAGGGGTGACTCAAAGCTATGAGGTCACTTCATCGGTGGAAATTGCTGATGGACGTTTTTTCACTGAGGAGGAGGACCACGCCGCCCGCAATGTGGTTGTTCTGGGGTATGATGTGACCCAGGCGCTGTTTGACTGGCGCGACCCGATCGGGCAGCGGGTGCGTATCGGTGGCCGGCGTTTCGAGGTGATCGGTGTGCTGGAACAGCAGGGCAACTTTCTGGGGTTGCAGAGCTTTGACAACATCGCCATTATCCCTATCGGGACCTATCGCTACATGCACAGTCTGAGGCGCGGAATCGCCTTGCGAGTCAAGTTTGAAAATGATGAGACCCTGCAGGAGGGGCAGTACGAAATTGAAGGTATCATGCGCCAGATCCGGCAACTCGAACCCGGCCAGGATAACGACTTTGCCATTAACCGGCTCGAAATGTTCGAACAGCAATACCGGGCCATGACCGGCGCCATCTACGGCGTGGGTATCTTTCTCACAGCGCTCTCTCTTTTTGTCGGCGGTATCGGTGTGATGAACATCATGTACGTATCGGTGAAGGAGCGGACCGGTGAAATTGGTATCCGAAAGGCGGTGGGCGCCCGTTACCGTGAGGTGTTGCTGCAGTTTCTGGTTGAATCGGTGGTGATCTGCGCCATCGGCGGGATTATCGGCGTGATGCTGTCGGGGTTGGCTGTATTCATTATCAACCAGTACTTTGTGGCGCATCTGGGACTTCAGACCGTTGTTCTGGCCTTTCTGATCACCACCGTTACCGGACTGATTTTCGGATTTCTTCCTGCTAATCGTGCGGCAAAATCCGATCCCATAGAATCATTGCGATATTTTTAAGGAGTCGGCATGCATATTTGGCAAACCATAAAAATGGCTTTCGGAGGCCTCGGTTCCAACAAAACCAGAGCGGCGCTGACATTGCTGGCGATCGTAGTCGGGGTGTTTGCCGTCATTAGCGCGTCCACGGCGGTCAAGGTCATAGAGAATTATTTCCGTAATACCATGACCCTGATGGGGAGCGATGTGATCAATGTGACGACACGGCCCAGTGTGGTCGTTGGTTCGCACCATGGTTTTGCAGCACGGGCACCCATCACTATCCGGCAGTTTGAGCGCTTTCGGGATATGGCCGAGTTGTCACGTGCCATATCGCCGGATGTCGTGTTTCGCAATGCACGGGTATTTTTTGAAGAGGAGTCAACCGAACCCAATGTACGAGTACGAGGCGGAAATGAATTCTGGCTAACGAATAATGCCTACAGTATAGAAGAGGGACGCGATCTGACGCGTGATGATGTTGCGGATGCACGGTCGTTTGTGGTCATAGGAGCGGATATCAACGACAAACTCTTCCGGAACCGAAATGCGCTGGGACAGAGAATCCGTATTGGCGGTCATTACTATACGGTTGTCGGTATCATGGAGAGAAAGGGTTCGGCATTTGGCGAGACCCTGGACAATCTCGTGCTGATCCCGTACACCCGGCTGGCTTCGATTTATGGAAGAGAACGCAACATCAACCTGCAAATCCGTGCACCGTCTGTAATGCTGATTAATGAAACCGTGGATGAGGCTACCGGTCTGCTGCGCATCATCCGGCAGGTTCCGCCCGATCGTGAAAACGACTTCGAGATTGAAACAAATGAGTCGCTGCGGGGTGTTTTTGATGATTTTACCGGTGTCCTCTACCTGTTCGGTTTTGTGGTCGGAGGGATCGCACTGCTGGGCGCAGGAATTGGTGTCATGAATATCATGCTGGTTTCGGTTACCGAGAGAACACGGGAGATCGGCATTAGAAAGGCGGTTGGGGCCAACCGTAAAAGCATTGTTATACAATTTCTTACAGAGGCGGTAGTTGTCTGCCAGCTGGGCGGGGTTATAGGCATGTTTCTTGGCATTCTGGCAGGCAATATTTTGGTCGTCCTGATGGATACCACTTTTGTGCTTCCGGTACTCGCCATAGCCGCCGGTATCATCGGTATGACCATCATCGGCGTCGTTTTTGGTGTATATCCCGCCTGGAAAGCTGCCCGTCTGGATCCCATAGAGAGTCTGCGCTTTGAATAGCAGTACGATTTACAGGTCACATCAATGCTTAGCATTTAGCGCTGAATTCTTTATTTTCTACTTATCAAGTGCGTGCTATGAGTAAAAGCAGCATTTGTACGCGCCTATTTCGGGCAAAGTACGGTACAAAATCAAATTCGACTTTATGAATCCCATTATTGATACTCTCGAAAAACTGGTACATCAAGCACAGGATACATGGGAAGACGAGGCTTTCCAGAAGCGACTTCAGGAAATAAAATCAAAACTTGCTGAGATGGTGCGAAAAAATCCTGCAGGTTCTGTGGGTGTCGCCTTGCTGGCCGGTTTTCTCCTTGGAAAAATCACAAAAAGGAGCGGAAAAGAATGAGTCCTGAAGATTACGATTCTTTGATCAGCAACCTCAGGAAACTCCCGGGGGAGTTCAAAGCGCTCATTGAAAAGCGAATTGAGCTGTTCACTATCGAAGTGGGCGAACGCATTGCAAGTGTTGTTGCGCACGCCATTTATCGTATCATCGGCATTGTGTTTCTGGCCCTGGGGTTGATCCTGGTGCTGTTTGCAGCTGCAAATTTCGTAGGAGATTTGCTTGAAAATGAAGGCCTGGGTTTTATCATTGTAGCTGCACCGGTGCTGATTTTAGGACTGCTGTTCTTCCTGCGTCGACCCAGATCCATGGTTATAGCCGCTCGAGACAAAATGCTTCAGCAGTTCTTGCAGGACATGTCCGATCAGATCAGTCATCTTGACAACGAAAATAATCCCGGGAACGACAATCCTGACCCGGCAAAACCGGATGAGCAAAACAGCAGCGAATCCAAAAAGCCAAATCTTTGACGAAGGATGAAAATGAATAACCAAAAATCCGGGGATATCAAGGAGCTCAAAGCACGCAAAATTGCCCTTAAACAGGAAATGGAGCAAATTCAGTCAGAAATTGAGTCCTCCCTGAAGGAAGTCCGCCATAGCGTTGTTGACAGAACCCGGGTCCGATACTGGGTTGAGAAATATCCGTTGCAACTCATTGGCAGTGTGCTGGTAGCCGGCTTTGTACTGGCAAGAAAAAGCGGCGGCAAGGGCAGCACCGTCAGAAATAACAGTGCACCAGCAGCGACTGTGACACCCGAATCCTCCCGCAACTCTTTTTCAACCATGCTTTTGGATGAACTGAAAAAAATGATTACCCAGCGTGCCGTCAGGTTCCTGATGCAGCGGGTTGAAGAAGCCATCGACGAGCGCAAGAATCAGGAAGAGTGAAACCCGGCGTATCTTTTTTTGCAACCTATCGTGTTTTTGATCGTCTAAGCAGAGAAGATTTTGCCGGAATCAAGGTTCGTGTGGACTGTCCGGCCTGAAAAATAGCAGCAAGATTTTACGTTACGATTTACTTGACATAACATTCAACATAGCATTCACTATTACTCCACATCAGCTTGCAGGATTTTTTCATGAAATGCCCATCACAGAGCAGAAGCTCCGACACACAGACAGATGATTAAAACCTGTCATGGCATGACATTTGACCTCTTAAACAAAGATTATAAAAAATATGAAACTCCATTTTTACTTTGTCGTTTTGCTTTTGATCGGCATGGTCGCACAGGCAGCCGCTCAACAACCCAGGTCCATCACACTGGATGAAGCGATCGAAATCGCACTGGAAAACAACTTTGAAATTGAACTCAGCAGGAGTAATATTGATCGCTCCGAGAGTCAGTTCAGGCGGCAGCGGGCCGAGTTTCTGCCCAATCTAAACGCCTCGTTTGGAGGTACGCGCACCATCGGCAGGCAGTTTGATCCTGCAGCTGTGGCATTTGACGATTTCACCACGAACAACCTGAGCGCCAGTATCTCCACAAGTGTCGTGATTTTCAACGGATTCCGGAATATCAACGAGCTGCGCAGTGCACGGCTTGGTATAGAAAGTGCCGAAGAGCGTTATCAGCGTACGCGCGAGTCCATAATTTTTGAAGCTGCGGCCCGGTTTCTGGATGTGTTGCTTGCTGCCGAACTGCTTGAGATCAACCAGGAAAACCTGGAGGCCAGCAACAAGCAGCTTGAACAGGTTATAGCCCAGGTTGAAGTTGGAATGAGGCCCATAGTGGATCAGTACAGCCAGGAGTCCGTGGTGGCCAATAACGAGCTGAGTGTGATACAAAGCGAGAATGTACTGAATCTGAACAAGCTTCGGCTTGCCAGGCTGCTTCAGCTGGATCCCCTGGCCGAATTTGAATTTGTGGCTCCCGGGATTCGGGAGGAAGAACTGGTCGTCAAGGACTATAATCTTCGTGAAATGATTGATATTGCCCTTGTAAATAGAAGGGACTATCTCGCATCGGAAATGGAGGTGGAGCGCGCCAGGTATGATTTGAGCATCAGTCAGGCAGGCGGCATGCCGCAGGTCAGCCTCTCGGCCGGAGTCTCGACAGCATACCGTGACCAGCAGCGCGTTGAGGGTGCCGTTCTCCCGTTCTCTGATCAGTTTTTTGATGTTAACATCAACAGGTCGATGGGATTCAATATCAGTGTTCCGATATTCAATCGCCGGCAAACCCGCAACCAGGTGGAGCAGCGCAGGATTGATTTCAAAGATGCCGAGCTTCGACTTGAGGATTTTCGACAGGAGGTGTTCCTTGAGTTGCAGCAGGCCTACAATGACTACATGGGCTATGCCAAAGAGCTTGAAGCAACAGAGAAAGCCGTCATCGCTGCTGAAAAAGCCTACGAGACCGAGCAGGAGCGATATAACGTTGGCAGTGCAACGTTGATTGAGTTAACTAATGCCAACAACGAGTTCATTCGGGCCAGCTCCAACCGTATTCAGGCGATGTATCAGTTTATCTTTCAGGAAAAGGTTCTCGACTTCTTCCTTGGCAGACTTACCGAAGACCTGGAAATTGATGCCTTTGCAGATTAAACAACCGCAGGGCAACTAACAAACATATCTGACCGGACACGCCGCAGGGAATACGGACCATCTATTGTCACATACCCTGTAACCTTCCGCCCACTCGTGCGTAAGATAAGAGAGTTATTTACCTGGGATAATCATATCGTGATATTTGTGACATGGCATCAAAAAAGAGATCTAAAAAACGACTTTGGTTCATTATTGCCGCAGTTATTCTTGCATTCACAATTCTGGCTGTTATTGGACGGGCAGCCGGCTGGATTGGAGGGGATGCCGGTGGACACCCGGTAGAGACTTCGATCGTAAGCGAGCGTACCATCACACGAATTGTTACCGCAACCGGACGCATTCAACCCGAAGTGGAAGTCAAGATTGCGCCCGACGTGTCCGGTGAGATTGTGGAACTGAATGTCCGCGAAGGGGATTTTATTTACGAAGGCGATGTGCTGGTACGCATACGTCCCGATATCATTCAGGCCCGGCGTGATGAAGCCAATGCCACACTTCTGGGCCAAAAAGCACGGATGGAGCAGAATCGCGCTTCCAAGCTGCGGGCAAAAAACGAATTTGAACAGAAACGGACGCTGTTTGAGCGGGAGATGATCTCGCAGCTGGAATTTGAAAATGCAAGCAGGTCCTACGAAGCCGAAATGGCCAGTTTCAACGCCAGCTCGTACCAGGTCGAAAACGCCAGGGCACAATTGCGGCGGATTGAAGAAGAGCTGCGCCAGACTACAATTCGGGCACCAATGACCGGAACCGTAAGCCGTCTTGATGTGGAGCGCGGTGAGCGGGTGGTTGGGAGCATCCAGATGGCAGGTACAGAAATGCTCCGGATCGCACAAATGGAGCAGATGGAGGTGCGGGTGAATGTGAACGAAAATGACATCGTCTATGTCTCTGAAAATGACACGGCACGAATTGATGTCGATGCCTATCCCGGGAGACAGTTTGTAGGCGTGGTGACCGAAATTGCCAATTCTGCGATCACACGTGGTGACGGTACCGCAGAACAAATCACCGAATATCCGGTTAAAATACGGGTGCTGAGTGCGCATAACATCAGCGGATCACCGGGGGACATGGATATACCTGAAGAGAAGATTCAACTGAATAACACCGAAGTAACCATCCCGCAACCGATTGCACAATTCAAACCGGGCATGACCGCCACAGTGGATATCGAGACTGTCCGTGAGGAAAACGTCATCTCGGTTCCGCTTCAGGCCGTAACCATGCGTGATTTCAACAAAAACAATCCCGATACAGTCGAAGTGAGCCGGGAGGATATGCGCAGGGTGGTTTTCCGGGTTACCAATGGCAAGGCGGAGATGCTCCAGGTGGAAACCGGCCTGAGTGATGACCGGTATATTCGTGTGATTTCCGGTGTCCAAATTGGTGATGAAATCGTATCCGGCAACTACCGCGTACTTTCAAGAGTGCTGGAAGATGGGGATGATGTTCGGGTGACAACTTCGCGTGATTCATGAAGCCGGCAGTGACCAAACAAAAATTTCATTTATTTAACACAACAGACCAGAAACCATGAAAGACCAGCCAATCATATCAATACGGGAACTGAAAAAAGAGTACACGATGGGAACCCAGAAAGTGCATGCACTTCGTGGTGTCGATTTCGACATTAACAAAAACGAATATGTTGCCATCATGGGCCCCTCGGGTTCCGGCAAGTCCACGCTCATGAATATTATTGGCTGTCTGGATACGCCAAGCGCGGGATTCTACCATCTTAACAGTCAGGATGTGAGTCACCTGACCGACAATGAACTGGCCGAGGTCCGGAATCGCGAGATCGGGTTTGTTTTCCAGACGTTCAACCTGCTTCCCCGCTCCGACTGCCTCGCCAATGTCGAACTGCCGCTGATCTATGCCGGTATCCGATCCTCGGTACGCAAGGCACGCGCCCTGGAAGTACTGGAACGGGTGGGACTCACCGATCGTGTTGATCACAAGCCCAACGAGCTTTCCGGGGGACAACGCCAGCGCGTGGCCATCGCCCGCGCCCTCGTGAATAATCCATCCATCCTGCTGGCAGATGAGCCAACCGGCAACCTTGACTCAAAAACCGGTGAGGAGATCATGCGGCTGTTTGAGGATCTTCATGAAGCCGGTCACACCATTATTGTGGTGACACACGAACAGGATGTAGCGCGTCACAGCCGAAGAATCATCAACCTTCGCGACGGTATGATCGAAACCGACACACGTGTTGAGGAGCCCGTGCTGGTCGGCGAACGCAATGCCGCCGCTGTTTGATCGGGTTTGCCCGAACGGGAACATCCGTTGAGATGTTTACTCCTGCATGAGCACGCAGAGTTATCCAGTTTATGATGTCATTGTTGTGGGGGCCGGTATGGGCGGTCTCACTGCGGCATCGCTGCTTTCCCGTGACGGCTTCCGTGTTCTTGTGCTCGAAGCATCCCATCTTCCGGGAGGATGCAGCTCTTCCTACTCCAGAAAAGGTTTTGTCTTCGAGTCGGGTGCAACCACACTCATCGGATTTGATGAGCACCAGCCGCTGGCCCGGCTGGAATCCATGCTGGGCATCGAACTGCCGAAAGAGGCCATTGACCCGCCTATGACGGTCAGAATGAACGGCGAATCGATACTGCGTCATACCGACCGCAAATTGTGGGTGGATGAGGCCGTTAAGGCATTCGGCAACGAACCGGGACAGCGCAGGTTCTGGGATAAGGCATTTCATGTAAGCGATGTGGTCTGGAGGCTGTCGGAAAAAAATATCTGCTTCCCGCCGCAGAGTCTGCGCGAGTGGATGGATCTGGTCCTACGAAACCGTATTACTGATATTTCGGTCCTGCGCTATGCCTATCAGTCGGTCGGATCCGTGATGCGGACCTGTGGCGTTGACACACCCGCTTTCCGCAAGTTTATAGATGAACAACTTTTGATCACCGCTCAGAGCAAATGCGAGGAGACGCCCTTTCTGTTTGGAGCGACCGGACTCACCTATACCAGCAGTACCAACTACTATGTACCCGGGGGCTTGCTAAAGATGGTGGAAGTACTGCAGGATTATATCCGCTCCCGGGGAGGTGACATTCGTTGCAAAAGCAAGGTGGTGCGCATCCAGCCGGCACATGAGTGTGAAGAGGCCGGCGAGCGGTCCGATATTCCATGGGTGGTCAGTACGCCGTCTTCGCGGTTCTACTGCAGGCGCGTGGTCACAAATCTTCCGGTCTGGAACCTGCCGGCGATCACTACAGGCGAAAGGAAAGCGTGGTTTGAACAGCAGGCTGCCAGGTTCAGGCACGCCTGGGGTGCATATGTGATGGGTATCGCGGTCAAAGATGAGTTTCCTGCCGATCTTACCATGCACCATCAGATCCACCTGGACCAGCCCATGGCGCACACCGGCGCAGAATCCCTGTTTGTGAGCATATCGGCCAGGGAAGACACCGCCAGGGCGCCCGAAGGCTACCGGGTGCTCAACATCTCCTGCCACACCGAAACCGACACCTGGTTCGGAAAGCCGGATGAATACGATCAGGCGAAGAGCGAAACAGGAGAAGCCATACTGCAGATACTGGAGCATTCGCTGCCGGGTTTTCGCCGCGAAAACGTACAGGTTCAGTTTGAAGGTACACCAGTGACCTGGCAAAACTGGGTAAACAGGCACAGAGGCAGAGTGGGTGGCATCCCGCAAAGCATGAAACGATCGCTTTTGGACTGGCCGCCGGCGCAAACACCATTTGAGGGCTGGTATCTCACCGGAGACACGGTCTATCCCGGGCAGGGCATCCCGGGCGTCACCCTGAGCGGGATCAATGCCTACTGGAGAATTATTTACCGCCAGTCACTCACGGGCATTTCCCGCGAATAAGTCCTATATTTATATTTCTGCCTTATTATTTTCCACAACGTAATAAAACAATCCCGATTTGAGCTATCAAGGCAATCCATACCATACTTCCACCAGTTTTTCCATGTTTCCACCAGCCGTCAAGCACCTTTTGATCATCAATCTGCTGGTATTTCTGGCGCTGATGACTCCCGGTATTGGACAGTACGTGTTCGGTCTGGGTGCGCTCTGGCCTCTGGACCATTCCAATTTCATGCCGTGGCAATTCGTCACCTATATGTTCCTTCACGGCGGATTCGCACATATTTTTTTCAACCTTTTTGCTTTGTGGATGTTCGGACAAAGCATCGAAAACTTGTGGGGAACCCGACGCTTTGTGACCTACTATTTTCTCACCGGTATCGGCGCGGCACTGATCCACATACTGGTTACCGGAGCCAATGTTCCGATGGTGGGCGCATCGGGCGGTGTGTATGGCATTCTGCTGGCTTTTGCGATGATGTTCCCGAACCGTCCCATTTTCCTCATTTTTCTGCCGATTCCGATTAAAGCAAAATATTTTGTGATTATCTTTGGCGCTCTCGAGCTGTTTAATGGTGTCAGCAGTCTGCAAACGGGAATCGCACACTTTGCACACCTTGGCGGCATGGTTGTCGGGTACATACTGATCAGGTTGTGGCGTATCAAAGGCAATTACGAATGACAAAAAGCGGAGAGTATCCCAAACTCAGACATGTCCATATACGGTGACAGCTTCGGAAGCGCACTTAAAAGAGGTTATCTCGGCCTGCCGTCGGCTCTGCGCGTAATTCTGCTACTTAATGTGGCGATATTCGTATTGCAGGCCATAGTCGTTGCATTCGGCGGCGGAGCCCTGGTCTCCGGTTTGTTCAATGTGTTCGGGTTTATTCCGGAATGGCAGATTGCCCTGCTGCAACCCTGGAGACTGGTAACCTATATGTTTCTGCACGGGTCGGTCCTGCATGTGGCATTCAACATGCTCTGGTTATGGTGGATGGGGCGTCCGGTCGAACAGCAGCTTGGTCCGCGCAATTTTCTGGTGATCTACTTTGGATCGGGTATCGGAGGCGCACTTATCAATCTGGTACTCAGTCCATTCTTTGCAGCCAATGTGACCATCGGGGCATCCGGTGCTGTTTTCGGGATGATGGTCGCATTTGCCATGCTCTTTCCGCGGATTCCCATCATGCTGCTATTCCTTCCACCGATCGAAGCGCGGTTTCTGGTGGCCGGTCTTATCGCCATCGACCTGCTGTTCATCTCCTCGGCGGATAATGTAGCGAGGATTGTCCACCTCGGCGGTGCGTTCTGGGGCTATATTCTGGTGAAATTATACTGGCAGGGGTACAATTATGACCTCTGGTTTGAACTGTTCAGGCAGCGATTCAAAAAGAAAAAGGTGCCCGGGAAATCGGGTCCGGTATCCTCCGGAGCCCGGAACCCGCGCATGAAGAAAGTTGCCGATGCGGAAATTGTTGAGGAGTACAGCCAGGATGACCTGGATCGCATTCTTGATAAAATTTCAAAATCGGGATATGAGGCGCTGAGTGCGGAAGAAAAACGACTTTTGTTTGAACTAAGCAAGAAGAATTGAGGTTTCGTACAGTGCTGTTGTACACACTCAAAAAAGTTGCAGACAAATCCTAATCGATTACGCTCGTGATGAATCGCAGAAAATCCATTGCCGTTGATGTCGGCGGTGTACGCGTCGGTGGAGATGCCCCGGTGGTGGTCCAGTCCATGACCAATACCGATACCGCCGATATCCCCGAAACCATTGAACAGGTGCACCGTCTGGCTGCGGCCGGTTCGGAGCTGGTGCGCATCACGGTCAACAACAAGGAAGC
>SKXL01000224.1 GCA_007128425.1 Balneolales bacterium
AAGATCATGACAGCCACTGCCAGGATCCTGACGCCGCCGCTCGACAACCGGTTCAGGTTTCCGGGCCCGGGGTGCTCTTTTTTCTTACGCTCGTCTGAAAAAATATTTTTTATCATTGGACATACTGACGTTTTGAGATGATCGGCAATGACCGGACAGTATGAGATGGTCGGGAACTGGAGTGGGGGTAGTATATAAATATTATGATTTCCGGGCAAAGCGCCTACCGCCATTTTGTCCACCACGCCATGCCTTCCAATCAGCTCGCTCCAATCAGTTCCTCAGCGCTCGTGGCATCAGCTTCATTACATTGCAACAGATGCAATAACTCCAGCATCATCTCTCTTGCGTGAATTATGCAAACATTCTGGCTGTCTTAAGATTTTCGTCCAGTACAGCTTTCCAGCCGCGGTCTCCAATACCCGCATTTGAATGTGAGATAATTGCAGAGGCACATGACCTGTCCAGTACATCCTTGTAGGATAATCGCGCGCTTTCAACAGGTCCTTTCCCTTCGTAAGCGCGTGTTACCTTGATTGCCGCCACAGTGCAACCTGTTGCCAGTATTTCCGGTATGGCAGGCCGGTAATCAACGCGATCTTCGGCAACATTCAGTACAAGGTGATCCAGGTCAAATTCTTTGACAAGATTTACAGCAACAGGCAGACTTACGGCACTGTGCGATGAAAATCCGATATTGCCGACATGACCCTGCTCTCTTAATTCCAGGAGTGCAGAAAATATCGCTCTGTTATCATCGACGCTATTCGATAACGCATTGTTATGCAACAGATAGACATCCAGATAGTTTCGTTTCAGATTTTTTGTGCTGGTTTCAAAATCCCTCATCACATCGTCATATGTTCTTGACGGTGTCTTCGAGCTTATAACCAGTTTGCTCCAGTCATCACTGCTGAACATCTCACCCAGAATTTTCTCACTCGGGCCATAGTTGATAGCGGTATCGATATAATTGACACCATGGCTGATGGCATAGCGCATATATTCTTCACGTTCATCCACGGGAAGGAACCGCTCATTGGTAAAACGGCTTCCGGCTCCCAGACACAAAACTGATGCCGTCAGGCCATTTTTGCCCAGTTTTCTTTTTTTTACGGGACCGCCTGCATGCGGCTCTTCATTCCCGGTTGCATCAGCCGTTTTCGTGAGCGAACTTCCGGTCAGGGTACCAACGGCGCCAAATCCGAGACTTTTTAAAAAAGCTTTTCTGTTGATCTTCATAAGACAGTCTTCTGATTTAAAATTGAAGTAATCTCTTGTAACTCAATTTTAACATACTTTATTTTTTTTGTCCCTTTAAAATTAATTAATTTTTGCAGCTTTCAAAGTCTTATTTTTATTAGACCATAAAAGTCATATATCCATGAACCGTTTCAGGGTGATTGTGAGGCGGCTGTTCCATTTGAAAAAGACGGTAAGTTTTTGATATTAGTACATAAGTGTCCTATTATTTATATTTATTTAACATAGTCACCTGGTTCAGCTAATTTGTATCAGAACAACGAGAAATGCGATTAAAACTATTAGCTAACAATGTTTAACTTGCCGTATTAGCGACAGCTCATTTATGTTAAAGCGGGTCCAACTGAATATTTTGAAACACAGCGTGATATCATCTATACCCCTGGCAATAGCCCGCCACCGGATCATAACGGACGACACAGAAGCTCCAATTGATTACGAGTTTCTTGAAGCCAATCCCGCTTATGAAGAAGTGACCGGTCTGCGTCCGGAAGAACTCAAAGGAAAAGAAGCCGGCAAAATTTTGCGCGACGACGCCCTTATCAATGCCGATCAGCTTCTGTTGTTTGGCAAAGCGGCCATGAACGGCACACGCGAATCCTTCGAATACTTTTCCAGTCACAAAAAAAAATGGTATGAAGTGCTGATCTGGTCAGACAGAAAAATGTATTTCTCAACACTTCATACCGATATTACCGACAGGAAGACCCTGGAAATAAAGCACGAAGAGCGCCGGAAAGAGCTGAATGTGATGTACGATTTGGCTCACATCTCCGAGAAAGATGATTTATCCACGGACGAGATCTGCCAGGCCATCGCAGACCATATGCCGGACGCTTTTCAGTATCCGGAAAATACCTGCTGCCAATTAGTTATTGCGGATCGCGTGTACATGAGTGAAAATTTCAAAAAAAGTGATTGGACCCTTAACCGCCGCATCACCATATCCGGAGAGGATACCGGAAGCATCACCGTCGGGTATCTTGAGCATCGGCCGCCCGCCGACCACGGCCCCTTCCTCAACGAGGAAAAGAAACTGCTGGATGTGGCTGCCGACTGGATCGGGCAGTTCACTCGACGCAAGCATTCCGAAGTTCAGCTGAAAGAGGCCAACGCCATCATCAACAGAAGTTCATTGGTCGCCTTTACCTGGCAAAATGCACCCGGTTGGCCGGTTCCTTATGTTTCTGAAAATGTCAGCAGGATATTGGGCTATACCGTCGCGGAGTTTCTGTCCGGCAGCGTCAATTTCTTGGATTGCATTCATGCCGATGACGCGGAACGTGTCGCCGGAGAGGTGGAAACGCACAGTAAAAGCGGAGAGAGCGAATTTGAGCACGAGCCATATCGTATGGTCACTAAAAGTGGTGAAGTCATATGGGTTAATGACTGGACCTTTATCACCCGTGATGCCGCCGGCAGCATTACCCACTTCAGGGGATTCATCCAGGACATCACCCGGCACAAGGAAGCCGAGGATGCTCTGCTGGAAAGCGAGGAGCGATTCCGGACCATCTTTGAGATTGCCTCACTGGGCATAGCCCAGGTGAATCCGAAAAACGGGAAAATCATTCTGGTGAACTCGTACTATGAAGATATAACAGGCTACTCCGTCGATGAACTGCTCTCCATGAAGTTCACCGAACTCACCCATCCGGATGACCGGGCGAAGGATTGGGACATATTTCAGCGCGCCGCTCGGGGTGAAATATCATACCGGAATGAGAAACGGTATATCCGCAAGGACGGGTCTACCGTTTGGGTTCGGCTTCATGTGGCATTCATTCGGGATGAGTCCGGCAAACCCGTACGAACCGTGGCTATCTGTGAAAACATCACCGAACAGAAAAAAGCTGAGGCGGCACTCAAGGAGAGCGAAGAGAAGTACAGGATGCTGGTGGAGAACCAGACCGATTTGGTGGTGAAAGTCGATACCGAAGGCCGCTTTCTGTATGTCAGCCCCTCTTACTGCAAGATATTCGAAAAAACGGATAAGGATTTGCTTGGAAAGCCGTCCCTGTCCCTGGTTCATGAAGATGACCGGGAAGCGGTGAATAAGGCAGCTCAGTCACTTTATAAGCCGCCCCATGAAGCATACATCGAAGTACGTTCGCTGACCAGGGAGGGGTGGCGATGGTTTGCCTGGACCGATACTGCTGTTCCGGATGAAGATGGGAATATTACCTCAATCATCGGGGTCGGTCGTGACATCACCAGGCAAAAGGAGTATGAAGATCTGCTAAAGCGTCAGGGAACTGCTCTTGAATCTGCTGCGAATGGCATTGTGATCACCGACCGGTATGGAAAAATCGTCTGGGTCAATCGTGCATGGTCGGAACTGACCGGTTACTCTATGAAAGAAGCAGTTGGAAAAGATCACCGTATTCTGAAATCCGAATATCAGGATGAAACGTTTTACAAAAAAATGTGGAAAATTCTTAATAACGGTGAGGTTTGGAGCGGCGAAATCATAAATCGTAAAAAAGACGGATCCATATATTATGAGTATCAGACTATCACACCCATGACCGATGCCCATGGAAATATCTCAAACTATATCGGGATCAAGCAGGATATCACTGAGCGTAAAAAAAATGAAGAGCAACTCAAAAAATCCCTGCAGGAAAAAACAACTTTATTGCAGGAACTCTATCATCGCACAAAAAATAATATGCAGGTGGTGAGCTCCATGCTCATGATCCATGCCATGCGGTCCGATGACGAAAATTTCACAGCACTGGCCCAGGATATTAACAACCGGATAAAGTCCATGTCCCTGGTCCACCAGAAACTTTACGAGACAAACAATCTCTCATCTATCCCTCTCCACAAGTATATTCCCGACCTGTTCAACGAACTCTGCTCAAGTTATCTGATCAACCAGGACCGGATTTCACTGGATCTGGATGTCGACTCGATTAACTTGCTGATCGACACGGCCGTTCCGTGCGGACTGGTGCTTAACGAGCTGATATCAAACTCCCTTAAACATGCCTTTCCGGATAATCACAAAGGAGTCATTACGATCAAAGCCGAACGTGACCGGGAACACAATATCAAAATATCCTATCATGATAACGGCATTGGGCTGCCCCCTGATTTCGACCAGGTCAGGGACGGGGGCATGGGCTGGGAACTCATCCACATGATCGTGCAACATCAGCTGGGTGGACAGATTAACAGCAAAAGCGATAATGGTATCACTTGTAACATCTCCTTTACTGACGACAGATACAAAGAGAGGATCACGGAATGAATATCCTGATTGTGGAAGATGAAGCCATCAGTGCCAACCTGCTAGACATGCTGATGAAAAAACGGGGGCACCATGTACTGGGACCTGTGGCAACCGGCGAGGATGCGGTTGAACTGGCTTATACATCCGATCCGGATGTTATTCTCATGGACATCCATCTGGCCGGCGAGATTGACGGCATTGACGCGGTGGGAGCCATCCATGAAAAGAAGAAGATCCCGGTGATTTTTATTACGGCCTATGATGAGAACTCGGTAATGGAGAGGGCGATGAAACACAACCCGCTTGCCTACCTGAAAAAGCCTGTGAACCCGAACGAGATTGAGAGCGTGCTGCGGGAATCCTTTTGACGATTCCGACCCGGATGTAAATACCAAAAACAATCCGATCTCATCCGATGCATTTCATCAAGGAACACTCGCATCCATAATTATTTTCTGCCCTTCACTTTTCAGTCGGTTGCCCCGGATACATCCTTATATTGCGTGAAATGTAATTGTCATAGGTGTGTTGACCAACCCGGGTGTATCGCGCATAGAACGCAATGAAAGAGACCGAGGATACCAAACAGCGGGAACTGGCGGAAGGGATCAGGAATTCCGACCGCCGGGCTTTTGACGAACTGTTCCGGGCCATG
>SKXL01000096.1 GCA_007128425.1 Balneolales bacterium
ACATGGTACAGGCTGTAATTGCCGAAGCTGTACAGCACATCCGCAGCGACATTATTGAGACTGAAATAAACCGGCCGCACCAGTCCGGCAAAAATCTTTCCAAATAGGCTGAAGGGATCCAGCAGATTGAGCAGAAATACGCTGCCAAACAGGAACGTAATCACCGTCACTCCCAGCAGTGAGTAGCGCAACAAGTTCTGTGGCCTGGACGGACGGTAGCGAAGGCGGCGCCCGCGGATTTTCGTGTTGTAAAAGCGGGAAACACGCGAAACCACATCCTGCAGAATGCCCAGCGGACAGACCGTGGAGCAGTACACTCTGCCATACAACAGTGTAACCACCATCACAACCAGGAACCCGAGCGTCAACACACCCAGCAGGTTCAGGAATTTGAGCAGTGACGGCACAAACTGGATCCATGTAATTCCCTTCAACAGCGACGAGGACAACGTTTCGGCAAAATCTATAAAGATGAAGCCGGTGACCACAAGAAACAGTAGGGAAACGGCGACCCGCGAATACTTTAGCAATTTACTGCGCATCACATCCGCAGCCTGTTGATATTCAGATTGTCCAGCTGCATGGTTCCGATGCCCATCTCCTCGCCCATCCGGATGTGTCCCACCTCGGCGGGCTGCAATCCGAACATCAGCGACGAGGCTGCATCGGCTGCTACGATATCGGTGGATATGACCTGGGCTTCCATGGTCACCACATCCTCAACTGAAACACCGCGCGGTCCGTTTCTCATCATGACCCGGTAGGCGTCAACTACATTCAGATCAGGCTTTCGGTAGGTGGCGTAGTCGGTAATGCACTGATGGAGGTCGTTCCTGTGATAAAATCGGCGGTCCCAGACATTGCCCATGAGATTTTTCATCGCAACGGTGATGGAAGCTCCGCCGTGATGCTTGAGCACCGGTACATTAATCAGCACATCCGATTCAAGGATCAGCTCATGTTCTTTGGCTTCGGTGAGACGGCGTCCCTCGGGAATGGAGATGTCATGATAATAGCGCTCCGAGTTGGCAGGCACCACCTGTGCGCCGGCATCGGATGCGGCTTTCTCAATGCCGCTGTTTGTGTAGCAGGCACGCCATTCGTCACAGGTGTGATCAAACACGTACACACGCCGGGCGCCGGCTTCAAGGCAGTGTTCCACAATGCGTCCAACCAGTTCAGGGTTGGTGTTGGCGCCCATTTCCGGAGTACGATCCCAGCCGATGTTGGGTTTAACGACGACCGTCTGCCCATTCGAGACAAATTTACCCATGCCGCCAAGTGCTGCGATGCCCTTGTCGAACATTTTGGCCGCTCCGCCACCTCGTACCGCAACCAGATCATAGGGCAATCCGGTAGAGTCGGCTGCCGGAAGCGAGGAAAAACCGCCTATCGTTGAAGCGGAACCGAGGAAAACGCCTGCACCAATACTTTTCAGAATGAAATCTCTTCGTTTCATAAGCTGTATAATAAATGTAACTGAGGATGGATGATAACACCATGACGAAATATTATCTGCATGTACTCCGTATTACTGTCATGGGTGCCGCTTTGCAATATTTTATATTCGCTGCCGGCAGGAAAAAATAGTATCAACCCCGCCTTCATATGCATAATATTACCAAATTTATTTCTAAAGCTCAATAAAATTTGAATGGATGACATGTTGTATCCCGGATCCCGGTTATTTGAAGTTTCTGGTTTAACAGGCGGGCTTTTCTCTCCCGATCATTTGTGCAACAGAAAAAAAAATCGATTATCTTTATTTTTATCATATAATAATCGACTTTAACGGTTAAGCCTTTTAAAATACAAACAGCGTGTCTTTTGTTGGTTGAACGGATTGCCAAGAGGACGATGTGAAGGAGCTTAAACCGGGTTTCGACCGATTATATTTGGTTTTTATATAAACAGACCGTTTATGAATAATACGCCGCACCGTTTTTTTACAAGTTTCCAAATATGAACATACTCTACTACGACTGCTTTGCAGGTATTTCTGGTGACATGCACCTGGGTGCCATGATTGATGCCGGTGTGGACCCGGATTATCTTGTGGGTGAATTGAACAAACTCCCTGTTTCGGGTTTTCGGTTGAAAATCAGCAGAGATCAAAAACACAGTATCGAAGGAACCCGTGTGGATGTGATACTTGATGATGATGAAGATAACGGTCACGGTCACGTTCGCGGGCATAAGCATGGGCATAGTCACGGGCATGGACATGGACATGAGCATGAGCATAAACACCCTGATTTGGACAGCCACGCAGATCAGCATAGTGAACATAAAAGGTCAGTGCATTCCCATACCGGTGGTCAGAACCACCTTCACCGCAACCTGGACGATATCACGAGCATCATCCAGCAAAGCAGCCTGACAGATGCGACGAAAAAACGTGCACTAGACATCTTTCAGCGAATCGCTGTGGCAGAGGCAAAAATCCACGGTGTCCCTGTCAGCAAAATCCATTTTCATGAAGTGGGTGCACTCGACTCTATAGTCGACATCATCGGTGCGGCCATCTGTCTGGAATATCTGAAACCCGACCGTATTCTCTGCTCCAAAATTGAGCTCGGAAGCGGAACAATCCGGTGCGCACACGGCATCATGCCGGTGCCGGCGCCTGCCACAGCCGAAATCCTCAAGGATATACCCGTCCGGACCGGCGGTACTTCACACGAGGCGACCACTCCGACGGGTGCCGCGATTCTGGCAGCCAGTGTCGATGAATTCACAGACCGTCCGGCGTTCCGTCCGAAGAAAACCGCCTATGGCATAGGTCGGCGTGATGCAGAACTGCCAAATGTACTACGTATATTTGTCGGGAACGCGGATGCATTAGTGGCGGAGGACCCTTCTGGAGACAGAGTAGTTGAAACGGTAGCGTCTGCAGGCGGGGCGGCTCTGATTGGAACATCAGTAGCAACCCGCAGCATGGACATCATCGATGGCACCCCGAATAATGCCGATAACAGCAAAGTGATGATCGAATGCAATATCGATGACATGAATCCGGAGCACTACCCCCATGTGATGGACCTGCTTATGTCGAAGGGCGCCAGTGATGTGTGCTTCACTCCGACCATCATGAAGAAGGGCCGGCCGGGCATCATCATCAGTGTGCTTTGCGCTGCAACGTTGCAGCATGCGATGACAAACATCATTCTACGGGAAACCACAACGCTTGGTGTGCGGAGCTATCCGGTGTCACGCACCATGCTCGACCGGGAAACGGAGACGTTTGACAGCTCGCTCGGCCCTGTCAGGGTTAAAAAATCGTATCTTGACGGTCGCCTGCTCAAGTGGAAGTCCGAATTAAATGACTGCAGGAAGCTGGCACAAAAGCACAAACTGGCGCTCGGAGTAGTACGTCGACGAATTGATGCAGAGTTTTCGGCTCATGTTCGTCAGACCAGTCAGATCAATGCACAACCGGATGAAGCAAAATAAACGGTGCGAACGACTACCACCGAACTAAAAATGGGGTTATCCATCACCCCGAAACAATTAATGAATCAGAAATGAGTGTAAAAACGGCCAACTCCAAATCACAAAACGGTACCACGGGAACCCGTAACAACGCACCCGGCGGAAACACCGGCACTGAAGTGTACAAAAAGGAGCTGCAGCTCAAGTACGAGCGCCTTCTGGAGATCCTGCGCAACCTCGGTAAAACAGCCGTCGCTTTTTCGGGCGGTGTTGACAGCACTTTCCTGCTCGCGGCGGCAAAAGCGGCTCCGGTCACCGAACTCATTGCCATGACGATGAAACGCCCCTACATTGCCCAGTGGGAGCTTGATGAGGCGCATGAATTCATCAAAATGCAGGGTGTGACGCAGCGCGTGGTTGAGCTTCCGGTGGATGAGGAAGTCCGCAACAACGTCCCGAACCGGTGCTACTACTGCAAATCCAGCACCTTCGGACACTTCCGGGAGGAGCTTGCAAAAATGGGATTTGACACTCTGGTCGACGGCACCAATGCCGATGACACACAGGAGTTCCGGCCGGGCCTGCGAGCCATACGGGAAAACGATGTCCGGAGTCCGCTCCAGGAAGCCGGCCTCACCAAGGACGAAATCCGCACCCTCTCACGCGAGATGGGACTGCCCGACTGGGACAAGCCATCCAACACCTGCCTGGTCACCCGCATGCCCTACAACACCCGGGTCAGCGACGAGGATCTCCGTCAAATCGAACAAGCCGAGCTGTTCATGATGAAGCAGGGGTTCCGGCAGGTTCGGGTGCGCAAGCACGACGACCTGGCGCGCATCGAGGTGGATCCCGGCATGGTCCCGGACCTGTTCCATGACGGCATGGTCGACAGGATCACCGAACACCTCAAATCCCTTGGATTCAAATACGTTTCTCTTGATCTTCTGGGATACAAAACCGGAAGCATGGATCAGGCCATTCTGAAGAAGAGCAAAGGTTGAAACTCTAATATTAAGGTTGATTCTCAATTATTATTGAACGTACATGGACAAGAACAAATTAATGGATTTGCTGAGCCGGGTCAGGGACGGAAAAACAGATATTGATGAGGCGATGGGAGCCCTCTCCGACCTGCCCTACAAGGAGTTGGGTTTTGCAAAAATTGACAATCACCGGGAAATCAGAACCGGCTATCCGGAGGTGATTTTCGGTCAGGGCAAGACCACCGCCCAGGTACACGATATCATCGCGTTCATGATGACCCGCGAGAGCAACATCCTGGCCACCCGCATCACTCCGGAGACGGCGCGGGAAGTGATGGATTCCTTTCCGGAGGCCGAGTATCACGAAGCGGCACGCTGCCTGACCATCCGCAAGAAAACCGGCACCACACCGGACACCCGCATTGCCATCGTCACCGCCGGCACCGCCGACCTGCCTGTCGCTGAGGAGGCCGCGGTCACTGCCGAGATTTTCGACAACACCGTCGACCGTTATTTTGACATGGGCGTGGCCGGCATCCACCGGTTGTATAACAGTATCAATGACATCCGCAAGGCGCGCGTCATCGTGGTCGTCGCCGGCATGGAGGGGGCGCTTCCGAGCATTGTTGGCGGGATGGTGGACAAACCCGTGATCGCCGTGCCTACCAGTGTCGGCTATGGTGCCAACTTCGCCGGGCTCTCCGCCCTG
>SKXL01000259.1 GCA_007128425.1 Balneolales bacterium
ACCAACAGTTCACCCTCGTCGTTGGCCGCATTGACAAAGATGCCATCCAGTGTGAAATCCTGGTGGGTGACAAACATTTTGTCCAGATTTCCGAAGGAACCACCGGAAGCCGGACGAATGATAGGCGGATGGCCACTGCCCTCTTCGGTTTCGATATGAAGGTTGAAATCTTCGTTGGAGATGGTCCCATCCAACCAGTACACCGCGTCGCGCTTCAGGATAAAGGTTGTCTGCGGATTGATTGCTATCTGCTCCTCGATTACACGATTGAGCTTGCCGATTTCCTCGGGATAATTGTCCGGCTCTACTACTACCACCTGGGGTTCCAGTTCAACTTCTACCGGTACCGGATCATAGCCTTGCCAGGTCAGGAACGGATAGCCCAAGTTCGCGTCGGGGTTGATCCCCCAGACCGCTTCCGGACTGTTCGTGGTTACGATGTCCCAGCCGGCCGACACATAGGTCAGCCCGTCCTGCATCTCGGCCGTGGTAAGACCGGTACCCCCTGCACTTGAGTCAATGCCGGATGCCTCCATATCCCAGAAGCTGGCGGCAACCTCCCAAACTCCTTCATCAGCAAGCACGCGACCCAGAAGTCCGCCGACAAAATCGGTTCCACTTACCTGGCCAGTGCTATAGGAGTTGCGCACGATGAATGGCAAATCAGTACCTGCACCTGCACGGCCCACAAGACCGGCAACCTGCCCGGCCGCGGTCGTCACGTTGCCCGTAGCGTAGGAATCCTCAATGAGGCCCTCGCGCAGGTAACCCACAAGGCCACCTGTCCAGCGGGCATTCCCAGCATTAGCCACCACTTCGGCTGATGACCAGCTCCCGAGGATGGTCGCTCCCACACCATTAAGGCGTCCAACCAGACCTCCTTGTGAAGAGCGCCCACTGGATACAAGCGATCCGGTTGAAAAACAGTTCTCAATCAATGGGTTCTCTTGCGCCGCATCCACCAGTATTCCGGCGTTGTCCGTGGCACTTGAAATATTGGCGTTAATCACTCCGAGGTTTTTCAAAATGGCTTCCCCTCTGATTTCCGCGAATAACCCGCCAATGGTGCTGGTCAGCCCGTTTATGGTATGCCCATTGCCATCAAAATTACCGGTAAAACCATCGATCGGTGACCAGGCGTCGCCTGTTCCTGCATAGCCCGGAGAGCCTTCGTCCAGATCGTTCATTAATACGAAATGCGCATCGGCATAATCCCTGACAAGATCAAGGTCCGACCAGCTGATCAGCTGAAAGGGATCCTCCTCGGTACCTATTCCACCGGAAAACACAGGTTCTACCGGTACCGGATCATAGCCCTGCCAGGTCAGAAACGGATAGCCCATGTTCGCGTCGGGATTGATCCCCCAGACCGCTTCCGGACTGGTCGTGGTTACAATTTCCCAGCCGGCATGCAGATAGGTCAGCCCATCATGCATTTCAGCCGTGGTCAGGCCGGTACCCGCTGCACTTGAATCAATACCGGATGCCTCGATATCCCAGAAACTGCTACTCTCCGATCCGGCAAGTCGTCCCACCAGACCACCAACATTTACAGTTCCATCTACTTGTCCGATGCTGTAGGAGCGTACCACATTACCATTGCTCCAGACTATGCCTACCAGGCCGCCTATGTCTTCTCCCGTGGCAATGAAACTGCCCGAGAAATAGGAATCTTCAATCGTGCCATTATGAACCTGACCCACAAGGCCGCCTGATCGCCCGTTGCTGCCCGCACTGTCATGAGTTGCATCCACAGATGACCAGCTTCGACGTACAGCCGAACCTGTGTTAATCCTGCCAACCAGACCGCCATTGCCATAGGATCCCGTTCCGTCTAACGTACCGGTGGTATATGAATTGAGTACTTCCGCACCGTTCTCAAGAAGGCCGGCCAGAGGGGCTACGCTGGTTACGGTTGAAGTAATTGCCACATCCTCCAAACCTAAATTTTCAACTTTACCACCGTCAATTACACCGAACAGCCCTCCCGTGGTGCTGGTCAGTCCGCTTATGGTGTGGCTGTTGCCTTCAAAGGTACCTGTAAAGACAGTTATAGGTACCCAGCCGTCCCCGGTATTGTAGGTCGCGTATCCGGCGGACTCCTGGTCCAGATCGGCCTGCAAGACGTAATCTCCGGAGAGATCGTTTCTGATATTATTTAAGTCGTCCCAGTTCAATACCGGTGTCGGTTCTTGCGCAAAAGCTTGCGTTAATAGAACCGAACCGGAAAAAAAGAACAAGACGAGAAGATAGAAGCGTTTTTTCATTTGTTCTGGATTTTACGTTAGTATTAATACTATCTATTCCCTCCGATAGCTTTTGGATTGCTGCATAATGATACGTGTCATCACATCGACGGCCGGATTGCCGACTCACCCCGCGCCATCCCCACCCTTCCGGATTCCGAATGAAATGATTACGGCACGTGCAATAGATCTTCTGAGATTCGGATTGCAGGCTTGCGTACAAAAATTTGATAAGCAAAAACAAATACCTGTTTCGCGTACATTTACCCATAGACATCCATATCGAAACCGGGTATTCTCAATGTTTGTAATTAGCCCTACTCCATATTCAGAAGTATACATATAATGTACTTTTGTATAAGAGCATTATAATTAATTAAAACTGGTCTGTCAAGGAACAGATCAGATTACTCGGGGAGCTTTCTGTTTGCCAAATTACTGCAAAATACGAGGTGAATCACTAACTACGATAGGTCTTGGAAAATGTCATTCCATGCCATTGCGCGCTTGTATCAATACATTCGACTTCAAAATCCGCTTTATCAGGATAAAAGAAAGCGTGAATGTAGCCGACCGGTTGGCTTCCGGCATGTCCGGCAAGTGTGGGTACATTCAGCAGATTAAGCCCTTTCGTGTCGATATCTACACGGTTATAGGGGTTGATGTCGAGACGATGCGAATGCCCGAAATAATAGCCTTTAACATGATGATGGGAATGGGTGATTTCTATCATCTCTTTATAGTCCTTTAAACCACGTATGTTTCCATCCTGAACATTCAACCAGGGATAGTGGTGGCCATGCAGCATAACCGGTTTGTCATTGTAGTCACTCAGGGTTTTGTCAAGCCATTCGCGTTGAATTTGCCCCAGTTCGCCACCGGTAATGTATTCATCCACCCTTGCCAAAGTATCCAGGATAATATGATAGGTATTGGGAGCCTCTATAATCTCGACATGGCGGTTTCGGACCAAAGTTTCTTCCGGTACCTGATCCGGAAACACCGTGTAAAAATTGCCGCGATTGTCATGATTGCCCATGGCAAAGTGAACCGGGATACCTGCATTGGACAGATGGCGCAACAGCTTCCAGGTCAAACCGTATTCGCCCATGAGACCGTGGGTATTGGCAATGTCTCCCAGAATAATAACTCCTGCGGGCTTTCCGAACTTGTCACCACTCAAAATTCGTTTGACGGTTGTTTCAAGATGGTCAAACATGTTTGTTCCACTACGCAATCTATGGGGGTTTTGGTCAATATGGGTATCGGCAATAAGTACGAAGTAATCTGCATCGGAAACATTACTAATGACTGTTTTGCTTTTCAGAATTGCAGGAAATCCCAGGATAACTCCGGGAGTGAGTGCAGTAGATGTGGCAAGAAATTTGCGGCGGCTGATGGTTGACTGTTTTTCAGGCATGATGGCATCATTAAATTATGTGGGATGGATTTATGTCAAGAATTACAAACGGGCACTGACCGAATTATGATTATCGACGGGAGCCTATTTCACTAATATCATGGTTTTTGTCAACGTCTCTTCACCTGATTTAAGACGATAGATATAATTACCACTTGCAAGCCGGGAGGCATCGAATTTCACCTCATATAAGCCTGCACTCTGAAAATTATCCACAAGGGTAACTACCTCTCGCCCGTCCGACGTATATACTCTCAGAGAAATATGATCGGAGTGAGATAAGCGGTACTTGATATTAGTGGATGAATTGAAAGGGTTGGGATAGTTTTGATGCAATTGTATTTTTTCAATTTTTTCAGGCGATTGTTCGGTAGAAGTGGTCTCGTCGGATCTGTAAACAAGAGTTCCTGAATCGCCATGCCACGACTCACTGGTGTCAATACACTCTATCTGAAGCCGCATTTTGTCAGGATAAAAAAAAGCGTGAATATAACCGACAGGCTGGCTTCCGGCGTGTCCGGCAGTTGTGGGAACATTCAAAAAACGCAGGTCTTGATCTAATGAAATTCCAAAACGGTGGGAGTGGCCGAAAATGTAGGCTTTCACATGACGGTGAGAATGGACGATCTCCAGAAATTCCTGGTAGTCTTCTAATCCACGAACTGTCCCGTCAGTCTGGGTATTGGGCCAGGGGTAGTGGTGGCCATGCAGCATTACCGGTTTGTCATTGTAGTCGCCCAGGGCTTTGTCAAGCCAGTCGCGTTGAATGCTCCCCAGTTCGCCACCGGTAATGTAATCATCGACCCTTGCCAAAGTATCCAGTATAAAATGATAGGTATTGGGAGCCTCGATAATCTCGATATGGCGATTTCGGACCAAAGCTGTTTCCGGCAACTGATCCGGAAACACCGTATAAAAATTGCCGCGATTGTCATGGTTTCCCATTGCAAAGTGAACGGGAATGCCTGCTTTGGGCAGGTGACGCAACAGTGCCCAGGCCAAACCGTATTCGCTTATGAGACCGTCGGTATTGGCGATATCTCCCAATATAATAACCCCGGCAGGCTTGCCGAACTCGTTGCCATTCAAAATTCGTTGGACGGCTATTTCAAGATTGCCAAATATGTTCGTTTCATTTCGTAATCTATGCGGATTTTCATCAATATGGGTATCGGACATAAGTATGAAATAATCCGGATTGACTTCTTCATTTTGACTGTATTTACCTGTTAATAACCCGGGTGCTCCCAAAAAAAAACCGGAAGTCAATGCTGTGGAAGTGGCAAGAAATTTGCGACGGCTGATGGATGACTGCTTTTTAGACATATGGTTTTGATTTATTCGGGGATGTTTACCTTGCGGGTTATAATACTTTTTTCAAGTAAATGCGTCATTCCGGACACATCCATGAAGAAAATGGGAATGCTTTCCGGTATTGAAA
>SKXL01000052.1 GCA_007128425.1 Balneolales bacterium
TCAATCCCACCAGAATGGCCTGCATGAAGGCAGCGTCCGTGCCGATGCCGGACTGTTCGAAGATTACAGGTGCATAGAAAAAGACCGCATTGATGCCGGTAATCTGCTGCAGGATGGCCAGCGATACCCCTATGATCAAAACAAACCGCAGTGCGGGCTGGAATATCTCCCTGACGGAAACCTTCTCCTTGTCTTTGTCGGCTTCCAGACTTTTAATCACATCCGTGATTTGCGCTCCGGCCTCTTCCTCTCCGTAAAGGCGATTCATGGTCATTCTGGCTTCTTCGACCTTGCCTGCCCTGATCTGCCATCTGGGACTTTGGGGGACAAAAAACAGCCCGATAAAATAAATGACGGCCGGGAGTGTCTCCAGGCCCAGCATCCACCGCCAGCTGTGTTCGCCAAGCATGAGCGTATGAGCCCAGACCAGATCTGACTGACCCCATCGCAGGATGAGATAATTGGTGAAGAAAGCGGCAGAAATCCCTATTACGATGTTAAGTTGATTGATACTGACCATTTTCCCCCTCATTTTGGGAGGCGAGATTTCAGCGATGAACATGGGTGCCACGATGAGGGAAGCCCCGACACCCAGTCCACCAATCATTCTGGCTATGACCAGTATCATGAACGTAGGTGCCAGCGCCGATGCAATGGCTGATACGCCAAACAAAACAGCCGCCGCCTTAAGGATGGCCCTTCGTCCGAACCGGTCACTGAGCGGCCCGGCCAGGAGCATGGCAAGGGTGGCGGTAAGGGTTAGCGATCCGACGGCCCAGCCCAGTTCCAGCTTGGAAAGGCCGAACTCAGGTTCGATGAACCCGACAACACCGGAGATGACCGAGGCATCGAAGCCCATCAGAAAGCCTCCCAGGGCCACTATCACTGTGATTCGGATAATTAAAAAATGGTTGTTGTTCATTGGAATGGCGTTTATGTGGCTGTTGATACCCCGAAAGTACAAATAATAATCCGTTTGCCGACCAAGTCAATAGCGTTTGATATTATTACAGGGACAGATCCCTCTTGATGAAATTTCATATTTATATACGTTTTATCATCATCGCATTTCAAAGTCAGCGAGAAATGTTTATGCACACCACAGCATGATTGGTGTTGCTTTGATGTTCACGGGTAAAAGAAGACAAATCCCAAGATAGTGCAAATAATTTTTATTTTTTTTAAAGTGCATTTGCCAAATGCTTCACATTTGGCAAAAACGATCCCCGCTACTGTCAAGATGGTGTTTCCGGTATTGCAAAGGTACCGGTTTCCGTTTGAGAAGAAAGCTGTAAGACACTGAATAACATGGCAATACAGGTATTTATGCCAAATTGTTCCCATAAGTTACCGACGGGAATCCTGATGCGTTATGGATGCTGCCAGGGACATTTAGTGGAAAGGTTTTGCGGTGTGGAAGTAAATGCCCGTGAATAAAAATGAGAATACAAGGCAATTAATAGTGAAAAATTTTTTACCAAAGTTGCACTAACGGCGAATATTTTGTATATATATAGGGTATTGATGAGCTTGATAACGGTCAGTTTGACATGATCTGCGTTCCCGTGTATTTCAAAGGAACTAAGACTTTGGTGAGACTCAAAAAAACGCAAATCGGCTGTCCTCAGGAAAATCGACAAAAACATATTAAAGGTAGTTCTCCGGTAAAGTTACTAATTGAAGAAAGCGTTTCCAGATTTTTACCAGAATAAAGATCGAATAATCGTTGCAAAGCAGGCTGAGACATGAAAATGTTTTCGCTGATATTCGATTCGAATTTGTAACAAAACCTCAAGAAAAAAAAGCATGCAAAAATACAAATCGTTACCAATCATAGTACTGGCGGCACTGTTGTTCGGTGTGGTCAACGCCGGTGCACAAACTGTCAGAGGAACCGTGGTTGATGCCGAAACCGGTGAAACACTGATCGGTGTCAACATTATGCTCCAAGGAACGAACATTGGAACCACAACAGACATAAATGGTGAGTATTCACTGACAGTACCTGAACGTGAAGGGACCCTGGTCTTCCGTTACGTCGGCTTTGTAACCCAGCGGGCTGTCATAGACGGCCGGGAAGAAATCAATGTAGTACTGGAGCCCGATATTATCTATGGTGAAGAATTGATCATGGTCGGTTACGGACTCCAGCAGCGGAGTCTGGTAACCGGAGCCATATCCCGGATTGAATCGCGTGACATCGAGCAGGCAGCACCCTTGCGCCTGGAGCAGGCGTTGCAGGGGCGTACCGCCGGTGTGACCGTTATCCAGAATTCGGGTCAGCCGGGTTCACCTGCTACTGTACGTATTCGTGGTATTGGCACTACTGGCGATGCCGATCCACTGTACGTCGTCGACGGTATGCCGGTAGGGGGTATTGACTACCTCAATCCCGCCGACATCGCATCCATAGAGGTTCTGAAAGATGCATCGGCTACAGCCATCTACGGAGCGCGTGGAGCCAACGGGGTGGTGATGATTACCACGCGGCAGGGATCCCCCGGGCCAATTCAGGTCAATTACACCGGATATATTGGATTCCAGAATCCCTGGAAAGAAACCGACCTGCTGAATGCGCCGGATTATATGATGATTATGAACGAAAGCTATGCCAATGACAACCGGACCATCCCGTTCCCGGATATCGAGGACCGGATCGCGCAGATTGGTTCGGGTACCAATTGGCAGGAAGAGGTTTTCTTCTACAATGCGCCTGTAACGGACCACACATTGCGACTTTCAGGCGGTTCCGAAACCTCCAATTACCTGGCTTCCATGTCCTACCGTCAGCAGGACGGTATCGTGGCGGAAGGCAAGTCGAACTTCGAACGTTTGTCTTTTCGTGTA
Source organism: Balneolales bacterium (assembly GCA_007128425.1). Taxonomy (GTDB): domain Bacteria; phylum Bacteroidota; class Rhodothermia; order Balneolales; family Natronogracilivirgulaceae; genus SKNL01. Next base: position 2,848 of record SKXL01000052.1, read on the forward strand.
AACTCCAACCACCAGCGGGGCCGGCTCGATTACGGCACCAGGCTGACCTACACCCAGAAAACGACAAGGGGTATCGACCCAAACGAAGAATTTGGTGGAATTATGGCCCGCGCTTCCAATATCGATCCCGTTACCCCGGTATTTGATGAGGATGGCAACTTCGCCAGCTCTCCTTTTGCATCGCAAGAAGTGGTTAACCCGGTTGCGTTTATTGATGTCATCAATTCGGAGTGGAATGAGGACAAATTCGTTGGCGGTGTTTTCGGAAACTTCAATTTCACCGACAGACTGAGCCTGCGTTCCACCCTGGACATTGACCTGGCCTATGGCAGCAACCGTGCGTTCACCCCGGTCTACGATCTGGGGGGCAATGTATTTAATACGACAAGCTCGGCATTCCAGCAGCAGAACAAGTGGATCACCTGGCAGACCAGCCATGTTCTGAGGTACCAGGATCAGTTCCAAGACCATAACTTCAGTATACTTGGCGGATTTGAGCTTCTCGACCACAGAAATGAGTTCCTGGGGGGTACTGCCTTTAACCTGACCATGGAATCGTTTGATAATGCATGGCTCTCGGTAGGTACGGATGAGGAGAACCAGACAAACTTCGGTGGGATGGGACTGGAATCCCTGGCATCCTACTTCAGTCGTGTCAACTATGACTATGATAACAGGTACATGCTGGAAGGTGTGCTGCGTGTTGACGGGTCCTCCAAGTTCGGTCCTGACAATAGATGGGCCGTATTTCCCGCTTTTTCACTTGGCTGGGTGATCTCCCGCGAGGATTTCCTGCGAGACAATGACTACATCAGCTACCTGAAACTCCGGGGTGGATGGGGCCAGAACGGAAGTGACAATATCGGACAGTTTACCTACACTCCCCTGATTACCACCCATGCCGGATACGGTTTTGGAATGGATCCTTCGATCATTACCGGTGCCTATCCGACCCAAATTGCAAATCCGAACCTCAGATGGGAAACATCCGAACAGGCAAATATCGGACTTGAAACAGCTTTCCTTGATCACCGCTTGTACTTCAACTTTGATGTCTACAACAAGGAGACCAAGGGCCTGCTTCTTGCAGCACCCATTCCCGCATTCATTGGAAATGCCCCGCCTGTGGTCAATGGAGGTACCGTACGCAACAGGGGATTCGAAATCGAGTCCGGATTCCGCCAGATCGTCGGCGATTGGCGAGTCAGTCTCAGTCTGACCGGAACCTATAACAAAAACGAAGTTACTTCCATTGAAAACGACGAAGGCCGACTTTTTGGCGCAGGAGTTTCCACTTCAATGGATCATGTGGCCATGGCCATGGTAGGCAAGCCGATCGCTTTCTTCTGGGGATATGAAACAGCCGGTATCTTCCAGAGCATGGAAGAGGTGCAAAACCATGTCAACTCGGAAGGTGTGGTCATTCAGCCAAGGGCCCGTCCGGGAGATCTCATTTTCGTTGACCACAACGATGACGGCCAGATTACGGATGAAGACCGGGTCAAAATTGGAAATCCCTATCCCGATTTCACCATGGGTTTCAATATGGACCTCGACTGGAGGAGCTGGGATCTGAACATGTTCTGGTACGGTTCATTTGGAAATGATATTTTCACGGGCGGTACCCGCCGTCACGATCTGCCGATGCCCAACTGGAAAGAGGATGTGCTCGATCGCTGGACAGAGGAAAACCCGTCGACTACGCATCCACGCGTTACGATAAACGACCCAAACGGCAACTATACCAGACCATCCGATTTCTTCATCGAGGACGGCAGTTTTGTGCGGCTTCGGAATATCAGCCTGGGTTACTCCCTGCCGCCTCGCATCACCAACCTGGCGGGTGCGTCACGGCTGCGCGTCTATGTCGCAGCACAAAATCTGTTAACCTTCACCGGTTATTCGGGCCACGACCCTGAAATCGGTGCGTACGGTCCGCTCAATGTGGGTATCGACCGGAACATCTATCCGCAGGCCCGCACCATTACCATGGGCATCAATCTTGATTTTTAATTCCATAATTACGCTGTTATGAAACGAATAACCCAAACAATCCCCTTAGTTGGTCTTTTGCTGCTTGCCGGATGTATGGACAATTTTCTGGACCACAAGCCACCGGTTCAGCGGACACAGGACAACTTCTTTCAGACCAAGTCCGATGCCGAACAGGCTCTGTTCGCCGTCTATGAAGTGTTGACGTTCCACCATGGACGTCA
>SKXL01000023.1 GCA_007128425.1 Balneolales bacterium
AGTCCGTCCATTCCCTGCTTTTCCTGCGATGTTCAGCATAGGTTTGTGAAAAAGCATGCCGGCCTTCAGGTGTAGCCACCATGTACATGTAGTTGTGCTCTTCCGGAAAAATAGCGGCATTTATGGAAGCCATCGACGGATTTGTAATAGGTCCGGGTGGCAAACCATGGATGCGATAGGTGTTATAGGGATGGTCGATACGATAATCGGCATAGACCAGCCTGTTTCGCTCCCCCTTGGCATAATTTACCGTGGGGTCGGCCTGCAAACGCCATCTGCGGTTAAGTCTGTTCCAGTATAATCCACTTATAGCCGGTTTTTCATCATCATACCGGGCTTCCCATTCGATGATGGATGCCAATGTGGTGATTTCATCAACAGACAGGCCAAGCTCCTTCATATGTTTGGCATAGGGCCGGGTAACACGGGACTCGAATTCCGACAGGAGCCTTTCCAGGAGTCTGGAGGGTGAAGTTGTCCAATAGACCTCATAGGTGTCGGGAAGAATGCGTCCATAAAGTTGATGTGCTTCGAGTCCGTGCCGGTTCAGCAAACTGGTGTCGCGCATTGCTTCTGCCAGTTCGTGTGCTTCGAATTGCATCTGGGTGGCAATTCGTTCTTTCAGGGCTTCCTTGGATGCGCCGGGTGGTATCCTGAGCGGCATAGGATCCTGCAAGCCGAGTGCCAGTTTGGAGAAAAAATCCGAATATCCTACGGGATCGTCAAATGTATAGCGCCCCTGGCTGAATCTGCTCCAGCCCAGGATCCCGGACGCCCACATGAGCTCGTCATCGTCGAAAACCATCCCGCTTTCATTCATAATCCCGATCAGATCATTCAAATCGATAGTATCGTGAATTAAAAGAACCGTATTTTCCGGTGGTACGATGGCCGAATCACCGTGCAGTCGCATGGATCTGGACCCGTAAACAAGCAGGAATGACAACATCAGAATCACTGCAGCAAATCCCCACTCTCTTGAACGGAGATGATTGAAATCAGAAATACGCATTGGGATACCGTTGCTAATAAACTTCGATTATTTCCTTGTCTTTTCTACGTGACTGGATCATCGCAACAATGGAGGTAATGCCATAAAGCAGGAGAAACACAGCCACAATGATGGATATGATATCGGGAAACGCCAGCAGTAAAGCCGCTGCCAGCAATGGTAATATAGCCAGACCAAGTCCGCCGCTCATCAACGAGCCGAGTCCGATAACCAACAGAAAAAACGCAAAGAAGTATGGAATAAACGAAGGAAATACAAAAATAAATATACCCGTTATCACGGAAGCGGCAACCAGAAAGGATGGCGCCCGAAAAAGAAGAGACAGCAGGCCGGAGGCAATGAGGTAGCTGCCCAAAATGTAATACAAGGCATCGGGCCACAAAAGGATGAGGACTCCGGTAAGTATCGCCAGTATGGAGTTCAAAGCCCTGCGTTTCCCCGGGTTATTATTCATTATCACATGGATATGTGTGGCCATCTTTTATCCGGTCGATCTGTAATTATTCGATTGCTAAACTATCCGGTTACTATACTATTCAAAGGTCCAAAAATACAAAGAACCGGTTGTTAATAGAAACACCCGATTATCGGATCCTGTGACATCCAGTATCCTTTGTGATGGCGGGTCGGCCATCACATTACCGACATGCCCGCCTGCCATGGTAAACAGGTGAACAACCTCCCCCGAGATAACCCAGATCATGTCATCAATAATTCTTACCCGGGAAAGCGATGGAAAGGTTCCTATGGTTGCCAATGGGCGGCCGTTATCGGTTAATACGTGAATTTTTCCTGACTCAGGGTCGGTAATAAACAGGGATTCGCTGTGATAAACCAACCGTCCGGGCTGGTGCATATCCTGCAATTCCAAATATTGCAGATATCCTCCATTGGCATTGAAATGGTAAACTCTCAGGGCGGCGGTGTCCAGGACAAACAGTTCGCCAAATTCATTACTGGTAACATCGGTGGGTTGAAATGGGCGATCACCCAATGCCCATGGCGGAACCGCCAGGCTCCGCATGTAACCCATATCCTCATCCAGCAGATGCACATGGCCGGAGCCGGAACTGACAACGGCAACATAGGTGTCCATTACAAGTGAGAGTCCATCAGGCTGATCAAGATCCGGCACATAAGACACCTCTATGGACGTTATCAAGGAATCAGGGGCGGTTCCCATTCGGGCATGGTCTTTTTTGTCCGGGTCTGCATCGGCATTCTTCCGAGCCGGAGATTCCCCCTCTTTTATTTTATTCTCGTAACCGAAGAAATCGGTCCGGTAGATCATGATGCGATCGGTTCCGACTTCGGTCAGAAACAGCTGGCCATCCGAACGTAGCACCAGCGATCTGGCATCGTCAAGACCCGTAACGACATCAAAGGCGGGTATGCGCAATGTATCGGTAGCTTCGGCATGTTGCAGATTGCCCGATGCCATATAAGTCGCAGCAACTAATCCGAATAGATGTTTTGTGTAATTTGTAATACCTAAAGCCATTCTACATACATCTGACCGGTCAATCCTCTTTCTACCGGCACATTACGTTGAATAAAATAATGGGCTGGTGATCGGTACGGATCCACCTGGCCAGGATCCCAATCCCGATATCCATCCCTGATCTCAAACACTCTTAACGTATAACTACCCGAAGGGAGTCCCGTGAGTTCCAATTCGGATTGAAACGTCTCACTTCGCACAATCACACCCTGCTCATCCTTCAACTGCAGGCGATGCATGGTGGTATCGGTACGCGGATGTTCAACTTCCACATGGAGACCGCCCAGCTCATCATCAAAAAGAATTCTGGGCTGAATAGTCCTTCGCTCCAGTCGCTCATCATCCCAAACCCGGATTTCGTAATTCTCACCCTGAATCCATTCACCATCCGGATAAATTAACAGTTTATGATCACGGGTCTCTGCATGAGGCCAGGGGCTATGAGTCTCTTCGCTTTGCACTACGATCAGCGAATCCTGCACAACCGGGATATCATCAAGCAATCTGGCGTACCGGATGACTATGGGCTCATCCGGTGAAACACCATACCGGCTCTCATTGGATACATAACGGGCATATGTGGTGTCTGGTTCATCAGAGCCCGGAAAGGGATCTATGTCAAACCCGGCGGCGTTACCAGCCGCATCGGTAATGCCCTGGAGCTCCAGATTATAATGAGCCCCATCTGACAACGGTTCGCGGGACTGGGCAAAAAGAATATTGGGGTTCTCCGGGTCGACAAAAAGCGGCACGGCCTCGTTTTTAAAGGTATGATCCTCGTGGAAAACCGAGATGGCGGCGGCGTCCTGCAAAGTTACAGGCTCACTGAACCGGAGTCTGAGCCGTACTTCGGAAAGCATGCCGACAGCCTGCAACACAGGAGGTATGGTATCGTGACGGATAAGAAAAACTTTTCCGAGATCCCCCTCCCCGGCCCTGTCAAGAATCAATGAATCGGTTGAGAAAGGTTGAGCCGCTTCCCGTTCACGATCCCACATACGGTTGCGGTTACGGTCATCCAGCCAAAACGCCTTGTACCTGCCCTCACGAAGATAGTTGAACTGTACCAGTCCGGCCGTATCCGACTCGGCGACATAGTTCGCTCCGGTCGTCAAATCGACCGGATAACGATACAGGACCACGCGTTCCCCTCCTTTTCCCCTACCGGTTTGGGCATCACGAACTCTCGCCGTTATGCTTCCCTGATCAATATCCGGACCCGTTGAAACGGCAAGTTGAAATGGTGAAGTGATTCGGTTGTTTCGCGTATCGGCAAGCTCGGTTCCGAGTGTAAAGATAATCGTGGTGGTATCGGGAAGCGGATCTTCAAAACGAACCGTGGCCGTACGTCGCCGCCAGCTGATCTCATAGTCCAGATTCAAGTCCGGCTCAATTTGGAAGGCATTGCGGAAGCTGTTACGATTTATGTACTTGGAGAAATGGAAACGGATGCGGTCACCGTCGAACATAGTGGTTCCCGCAGGCGGTTCCGTCTCTTCAATATCAGGCGGAGTTTGATCGGCCGGTCCACCTGTGGGCTGAGTGGGTGTGGCACACTGGTAAACGAGCAGGGCAGCGAAAAAAAACGCACTAGCAAGTATAAATCGGAGCAACAGTGAATACATCAGCTGCGAACATTATAAAGTAGGTAGATAGTAACTGCAATGGCACCCGTGATGACAGCCGGTTCGGCAATGCGGCGAATGAAAGCAAGTCGACCGGCCTCGTTTTTCTTATGAAATGCCGCCGTTTCCCATGATCCTTCCAACAGGGCAATCTGATCTGCAGGAATATGATCCTCCCAGACAAACGAAGTTTCCCACGTTTTTTGTATCTCCCTGTCCGCATCCAGCAACAAAAAAAAGAGGTCCACCCGGATGATTCTTCTGCTGCTTCCCCCTCGCTGCTCTTCAAGGATATTATCCGCATCCCATTGAATCCGAATGGTCTGATATCCTTCCGGGTCAGCAGCTACACGCACACCTTCGCCAAGCAGATTGGAATGCAAACGGGCACGCACACGCGTCGGCGTCGCCATATCCAGATAGACCGGCGCAGCAAAACCGGCGTTGAAATCCGGCCTCTCCCCTTTTTCACTCATAAACTTGAGCAGCAGCCGCGCTGTCTCATCAGCAACAACTTCCTCATTCGTTGGAACAGGGGTGATGTAATCACTCTGGCCAAATGCCGTCAAAGTAAACAGAAACACATTTATAATGAATAAAAACAGATATTTTTGAGCCTTCATACTGTTGAATCTATTCTGGAGTAAAATCTTTCAACAATATAGTCCAAGATGTTTTGAATTACGAACCAGTCGGCCTAAGTTACGGGGTAAAATTAAATTTCGCATTGATGCCGGATTTTCTGCATCAAATCGGTTGATACCCACTGTTTACAGATCAATTGCAACTGAAATTATGAGCATAGATGAAATTCCGTATCCCGCACTCTACACAGATCTGTACCAGCTCACCATGAGTCAGGGTTATTTCAAAACCGGTTATCACCAGAAAACGGCA
>SKXL01000014.1 GCA_007128425.1 Balneolales bacterium
ATCAAAAACAGCAATAACGGAACGTGATTTATCGATTTCTGCATATAATGTGGCACATCTTCTGGAGCAGCATGCTGGTCCTGGCCATCACTGTTTTGCTTCTTGCAGGTTCGCTTTTTGTGATGTTGCAGACGAATCCGGTGAAAATGTATCTCTCCGATCGTGCTGAAACCTGGTTTAACGAAAATTACGAAGGTACGCTTCACATTGGTGAAATCGGGGGCTTTTTGCCATTGCAAATGGAGTTCAGGGATGTGATGCTTGAATACGATGACAGAACGGTGGTATCAATGGATAACATGAGGGTCAGGGTTGATGTCATTGCACTTTTTCGCAACAATCTGACCATTAACGAACTGGCACTATTCAACCCCAGTGTCTATTTGCGTCACGACGAGAACGGCAATTATACGTTGATCAGGGCTCTCACGCGCAATCGGGATACCCGGTCGTTTATGAAACCGGACGAACCCGATCTGTTTGACCTGCCACAGCCATTTCATACCCTTGACATCTATGCCCCTTTCATGCAGGTGCACAATGGTCTTCTTCATGCTGAGTCGCTTCCGGAAGGCTATGAACACCCGCACATATCCTATCCATTTCGCATAACTGATTTCAACACAGAGATGTTTCTTGAAATATCGGCTGATCAGCGCTATCTCGATATCTCCTATCTCACCATGATACTCGAGAGTATCGATTCCCGTGAACTGGTGCTTTCCGGACAAATATATAACGACAGTCGATATCTTGAATTCAATGTCATGCGCATGCGTCTGGGCGACTCCTATATGGACTGGAATATGGAGTTCGACGGTATCGACCTTTTCCAGGGTGGAATCGCAAATCAGTTAAATCAGGCAGCATGGACGATGTTTCTGAAGGATGGCTTTTTGGCAGAAATGGAGCTGGACTTACTGTTGGAAGACATTCCGAACGGTTTTGAAGGCCTGAGTGCCACGATGTTGGCAGATGGCAACGAGCGCTTGCTCAGCATCAGGGATGCCAAACTCGTCAGTGGTAATTCCAGATTGAGCCTTGATGCTTTTTTCAGTGATTTCCGGGATTTGAATCGGATGGCATACCAGATCGATATACATGCAATTAACGCCGATACCGATGACCTGGCTTCCTGGGCACCGCAGACCCGGACGCTGCCTTTCGATGACTGGAGCGCTCTCGACATCAGCGGAATGCTCAATGGGAATGCAGATACCATGCAGGTCGATCTCGATTTCAACCTGCCGGAAGGACATGTAAAAACTCATGGTTTTATTGCCCTGGTGCCACCGCTGGCCTTTGATTTCACCCTTTCCGGAACGGAAATCAATCCCGCTGCGATGAATGGATTATCTGATTACCCCGGCCTGATCAATATGGAGATGATGTTGTCCGGGCTTGATGTGATGAAGCCCGATCCCGTACTGACGATGAAAGTCGACATCTTTGATTCACGTATCCTCGATTTTTCGATACCTGACATGCACCTGGATATCACCTACACCGACAGGCTTGTGACCCATGAATTCGGCTATTATCAGGGTACAGGATATATTAGCGGAGAGGGATCACTGAATTTACGCGGTGAACGACCTCATTTGTTGATGGAAGGCACATCATCCGGACTTGATTTGAATGCCATTGCTGCAAATTACAACCTTCCGGAGTCAGACTGGAATATGAACTTTGATATCAACTGGCACGGAAGGGATATGGAAGAGTGGTACGGCCGAATGATCGTAGATGTACATCCGTCCCGGCTAAATGGCAATGAACTCCACTTTCATCAGCTTTACCTCGATCTCAACCACCCCGAATCCACAACAAGATCACTGCGACTTACCAGCTCCATCGCCGACCTGGTTATGGAAGGTGAGATTTCCATACCTGCCATTGGCCGGCTCTTCGGACAATGGCATGATTATTTCACCTATCGGGTTGATGATGAAATCCTGTTCCGGAAGAGGGAAGAGCAGCTGAAGCAACGGACCGAACCCGGTGACCTGTTGAAAGCCGATATCTTTTTTGAAGTCAAGAATCTGGAACTGCTGCAGGCATACGCTCCCCGGATGCCGGATATTATATCAACGCCTCAGGTTACTGTTCAGCTGCACGCAGATGCGGACATGCTTGAAATCAGTTCCGAGTGGCAGGACAATCGAACAGCATGGAATGGTGTATCCATCGAAGAGTCTGAGATGCAATTCTCTGCCGGTTTTCGCTTTGATCAGCCATTTCACGATTTTCTGTACCTGGATCTGAATGTCAATGCCGGTCGCCTTATCTATAAGGATCAGCATCTCGAAAGCCTGTCCTGGACACTCCAGATAGACGAAGAAATAATCAACAGTTCCAGCCGGATCGCAAATTTTGGAAATGAAGTAAGATTTTCCACAGACATCCGGGGCGGTTTCAGTGAATCCGAAATTCACTTCATCATCGATGATCTTGTAATTGGCAACGAACGCTACTTCTGGATGACCGACGGTCACCCGGTGTTTCGTTACGACCAGGATGGCAAGCTTCATGTTGAAGATCTTCTTGTAGTAAGCGGAGAAGACCGGATATTTGTCGATGGCAGCTTCAGTAGCGATCCGCAAGACTCGGTTGTATATGGCTTTGATAATGTTCATCTGGATCGCATCTCTCAGATGATAGACGGGAGGATAGGCTTCCAGGGCACTTTGGATGGCGACTTTGTTACAAGAACACTCACGGTAAATCCGGTATTTCATGGCAGGCTTGAAGTTGATAATCTGGCTTTCAATAACAGAATTATTGGCGACGCAAGCCTTGTCAGTACCTATAATTCTGTGATGGAACGATTTGACACCGAACTTCGGGTCATAACCGACGAAGAAAGGCACAGCGATTACATTGACCAAAACCAGGGCAGAAGACAGCATGTGACTGCCACAGGCTGGCTGCGTGCACCTGATATTGACCTGCCCGTTGACTCTCTTTACTATTTTGATGTTGATGTAGTTGAACTTGACGCATGGGTCCTGCGATACCTTATGGACAGTATATTTGAATCCATTGAAGGAAAAGCAACGGGTAGTGGCTATTTCACGGGAAACCTCTCAAACATTGACTTCCACGGAGATTTTGAAATCATAGAGGCTGAAGTCGTTCCTGTTTTCCTTGAGCCGCTTTACCGGCTCGCAGGTAATATATCCGTAAATCGCTACGACGGTGTACTCATCCATGAACTGAATGTGCGCGACGCTGCCTTTGGAAGAGGTACGGTCACCGGAACCATTGACTTGAACAATTTTGAACCGGAAAAATTCATGGATATTACCCTGAATATGCAGAACTTGAGATTTCTGGATAATTCGGAGGGCCCTGATGTTCCATTTTACGGTCGCGTGGCCGGCACCGGAGTGGTCAATATAAGTGGTTCTAATATTTCGCCATTTGTGCGCACCATCGAACCCATAAATACCACCAGCCAATCCCGACTATCCCTGCCCCTCGTGGATCCTGCCATGAATGATACCCAGGGGCGTTACATTCGCTTTGTCAAGAATTTCGAAGAGGTTGATTTTCGCCGGCAAATCACCACCGATCCCGATGTGCTCAGGCAAATTGACCGCACTTTCACGGAAGTCTTCCGACTGGATCTGCAGTTTATAGCCGCACCAAACACAACAGTGCAACTGATTTTTGATCCGGTTACCGGTGAGATCGTTAACGCGCAAGGCAGTGGACGAGTGCGCATCACACTGGAAGACGAAGATCTTCAGGTTTTCGGCAATTTCGACATTAGCAGCGGGGACTATCTTTTTGTCGGTGGCGACATCCTGACCCGACGTTTCATTCTGCGGGAGGGAGGATCGATCCGGCTGGAAGGTGATCCCACCAATGCGCTTCTTGATATCACGGCAGTATACAGAGCAAGACCAAATATCGCTCCGTTGCTTGGTGGCGCAATTGATCAAACCAACCGCGTGCCGGTGGAACTGCTTCTGGTCATCACCGGTCCGATCGACAACATAGAAAACGATTTCTATTTTGAGTTTCCCAATGCCATTGATGCAACCCAGAACGCCGCGGTTCTGAATGTTCTGAACAGTGAAGAGCAAAAACTGCTACAGGCCACCAGCTTGCTGTTTACCGGCGGATTCATATCCGGCGCACTCGTCGGTGATACCCAGACACAGGAACTTGGCACAACGTTACAGGCACGGGCCGGGCAGGTGGGGATCAGCCAGTTGTTATCCAGTCAGATTAATACGCTGCTCAGTGACAACCTCATCAACCTTGATGTCGACCTCAATCTTCTGGGATTTGATCAGGCTGATCTGGGTATTGCCTTGCGACTTTTCGATGACCGTCTGGTGTTGCGGCGTGAGGGTGAAGTGGGTGGTGAGGAAACAAATATTGGAGACCTCGGAGCCACCTACCGCATAAATCAAAATCTTTCAGTGGAAGTATTTCACAGGAAAGATCCTATGCTTATGTCCATACTGGGAACGCAAGCCGATGTGGAAAATGTGAACGGTCTGGGGCTTGAAGCTCAATTTCGATTTAATACATGGAGGGAGTTCGGCCACAGAGTATGGAGAAATGTGACTACGGCATTTGGACTGTTTGGAAACAACAGGGGAGATCAGGCGGATCATGAACCCGATTCCGAACAGGAAAGCGATTTGGCTGATGCCGAAAGCGAGAATGACCCGGCCTCGCCACCAATACTCCAGGGCATCAGGGAGGATTCGCTTTTATATGGTTTTTCAGAAAAACGGATGGATCCCAATACATTACCGAACGATTAATGGCTGATTGTTCGTTTCTGGTTCCATACAACACAACCGGCATTTACACGTGACGATATTCGCACATTAATCCTGCACTTTACATTCAATGCGGAATGAAAAAAAAGAAAATCCATCTTGAAGATCTGATTATTGAACTGCTTGAACGACATTCCGACACCTGGGTCAATACAGAAACTCTGAAAAGCGCATTCAAACTACCACAGAAAAAGGGAGATGAACGTTTTGAAA
>SKXL01000199.1 GCA_007128425.1 Balneolales bacterium
CTAAAGAACTTATGGAAAGCTTTTCATAATGTGTTTAACTCCTTGACAACAAATAATATATGTATGATTAATAAGTGACCCTACCAGGACTCGAACCTGGATCTAAAGCTTAGGAGGCTATTGTTCTATCCGCTTGAACTATAGGGTCAGAAGCGAATGCAAATTTAACAGTACAGTGCCAGAAAAAAAAGCTTTGGCTTGTGTGAACGTGTAATTTGTGACCGTATTATCCAAATGCAGTTACCTTCTGCTGCCGTAATTTCGTTAGCGATTTGTGCTGCCCATCCACCTGCCTGCATTAAAAAGTAAATTCGTAAATATGGCATTAGATATTGACGATAAATTTATGTCCATTATATCTGCCGGAGTTGGAATATTAGGGGATAATGCCATAGTTTGACTATGATTTTATCTTATATTCGAAACAAGGATCGACACCATCAGCAAATTTTTTAAGCAGATGAATCGAAGGTCATGAAGTGCTATGCCCATGACGGCTTTCCGCCACACAGTCGTATGATTAAATACGGTCATGGCATTACATCTGACGACATAAATACAAATATTTAAACACATGAAAAGAAAGGAATTTATTAAGCGTACGGCGTTGGCCCTGGGTGCTTTTACTGTCGTACCTCGTCATGTGCTGGGAGGAAATGGATTTACCGCCCCAAGTGACCAGTTGACCAAAGCGGTGATCGGAGTCGGCTCCATGGGCCGGGGCCACCTCAACTATCCAGGGGCACGTCTGGTGGCGGTTTGTGATGTGGATTCCGAGCATCTGAACCGGGCGCTGGAGATGAGCGAGCCGGGGGTGAGAGGATATCACGACTACCGGGAAGTGCTGGAGCAGGACGACGTGGATATCGTTCATATCGTCACCCCGCCACATTGGCACGGGATCATGGCGGTGGATGCCGCCAATGCCGGCAAGGATATCTGGTGTGAGAAACCGATGACCCGGACGATCGGGGAAGGTGAAAAGGTCGTCGATGCGGTTCAACGCAACGGAGCCATATTCCGGTTAAATACCTGGTTCCGGTTCCGGGGCAACTTCTATGGCATGAATACTCCCGTAAGGCCGATTAAGAAGCTGGTGGAAAACGGCGTGCTCGGCTGGCCGCTGACTGTCACAGTGAACAACAGCACGGGCTTCGACTGGAAGTTTCAATGGAGCGGAAGGACCAACCTTCATCCACAATGGATTCCGGAATCACTGGATTATAATATGTGGCTGGGCCCGGCTCCCTATAAACCCTATCATGAACACCGTGTTCACGATACATTCCGGGGTTACTGGGACTATGACGGAGGCGGTCTTGGTGATATGGGACAGCATTATCTCGATCCGGTGCAATATATTCTCGACAAGGATCATACCAGCCCGGTGCATATCGTTGCTGATGCTCCCCAGCAGCACCCGGATGCGGCGACTACATGGAGACGCATCGAAATGACGTATGATGACGGGTGTAAAATCATCCTGGACGGCGAGGACCGGGACAAGGATGCCGCATTCATTGAAGGGCCCCAAGGAAAACTCTACCGGGGATTTGAGTCCGATATCCCCAATGTCCGGCAACTTGCCGCTTCACTGCCGGACCCCGAACTTCAGATCACGGATTTCAGCGAAGCGGTAAAGAAACGCAGAACTTTTGCGCTTAATGAAGTAAATGGACACCGATCCTGCAATTTGGTGAATCTTGGTATCATTGCCGTGCGGTTGGGCAGGGAGCTGGAATTTGATCCCGTTACCCAACGATTTGTCAATGATGATGCAGCCAACCGGATGATCAACCAGCCAATGCGTTCTCCATGGCACATTTAACCCTTGTGTGATGAAACGCTTTTTTACTCCGCAAGAACTTAATTTCATGCAATACTCATAATGGCTTTCAGCCATCCAACCAAACAGAAGCATGATTACATCCAACAAATTCGCCACATTTTTCCTGGCCCTTTTTCTGATCTCCTGCTCAGCTTCGGAAGAGATCACTTCCCGTGAACAGGCCGATTCAAATCATGAGGCAGTAGCCGAACTCATTCTTCAAATGCCGGCATCGGAACCTGCCGCACAAAAATGGCTCAATGAACAGCTTCTGGAGACCGGTCCGGAGGGTATTCATATCCTTTCCGGTATGCTGAGCGTGCCGGGTACCGGAGACGACAGTCACGCCCGTTATGCTTTGAGCAGCCTGGCAACTCATGTGACCAGGCCCGGTTCCGGGATGGAGCAGACGGATTTTGAGCGCGCGCTGCTGGAAGAGTTGCAGGCAGGTCACTCGGCAGAGGCAAAAAAATTTCTGATGTCACTGCTCCAGCATGTAGGTGACGACCGGTCCGTTCCGGTTTTGGAAACTTTCCTCACCGATGAACACCTTTACCAACCAGCCATTGACGTACTTGTCGAAATCCAAACCCCCAACGCCGCGCAAGCCATACGGAATGCACTACCGGCTGCAGATGGTAAACGGCAAATTGCCATCATGAAAGCCCTTGGTGAGTTGCAGGATGTGGCTGCCGTGGAAAGCATCCGGACCCTTGCTGCAGACGAAGATTGGCCGACCCGCCGTATGGCATTGTTTGCCCTCGCCCACATCGGAAGTCCGGCCGCCGGCGATGATTTCATCGGGGCTATTGAAACTTTGAATCCGGATCGCAGCAGGGATGTCGTCACATTTTACCTGATTTATGCCGACAGACTGGCACAAAATGGTCACACTCAAATGAGCTCGGATATCAGCCGGGAAGTTTTGTCAGGCAATCACCCCGCCCATATAAAAAGCAGCGCACTCTTCACCCTTTTCATGAACGAAGGCGACCAAATTCTGGATGAATTACTTGATCTGGCCGGGACGGCCGGTTCTACACTGGCGGTATCGGCTTTGACCCTGATCAATACACTGGAAGGACAAGTTGTTACAGATATGCTTATATCCACACTGAATAGTGCATCTGAACCACGAATCCCTGACATTATAACGGTTTTGGGAGAGCGGGGAGATCCTTCTGCAGCATCCGATGTGGTACCGTTTTTGGAAAACTCGTCAAAAGATGCGAAGATAGCCGCCTGCCAGGCGCTTGTCCGACTATCCGGAAGTGAACATCTTCCGGACCTTATTGAAGCACTGAACAGGGCAGAAGGTGACAGGGAGCGCGAGGCAATTGAAACGGCCCTGCTTCAGATACCGACGCCGGACTTGACTGCCGCGTTGGCCAAGGCGCTTCCGAATGCCGGCACATCTGCAAAGCCGGCTTTGATTCGCATGCTTGCAGATCGCAGAGCTTCGGAGCACCGGAGTTTGGTTGTCCGGCAGGCCGAAAATGAAAACGGACGTGTTCGCCTGGAAGTCTACCGATATCTTCATCAGCTGGGCGACTCAGAGGATATACCATTTCTGATCAGCCACCTGCCTGGCGAACGCAATGCAGAATCAGGTCTTTCAGAAGAACAAAATGAAGCGCTCTCCGGGAATACAGTCGTTCGTGATGAGAACAAAAGGGGCGGGGTCATCGAGGCCGAAATCCGTGCCATTCAAGAAACGATTACCGGCATAATCAACCGGTTGGAAGAGCCTGAAAAAAGAGCGGAAATCATGCTTCAGACACTGGACGAGGCTTCTGATGCCCAAAAGCGGCATTTACTGGCGGTATTGCCCAATATTGAACCCGGAAAAACCCTTCCTGTACTAAGAAATGCCTTGCAACACCGAGAAGCACGTGTCCGGCATGCCGCCGCAGCCGCCTTGTCGGAGTGGCCGGATGCTATTGCCCTGCCTGAACTGCTGGATGCCGCCGCAGTGGCACCGGATTCCTCTTCACGCGCTGAGGTTTATGCCGGCTATGTGCGGCTGGTGAACTCCTTGAAATACCCTGTGGACAAAAAAGTGACCTTATTGCAAGATCTCGTTCAAACCGCAGAGAATTCCCGGGAAATAGCCAATATCCTTACCCAATTCATCGCTCTGGATGATTTGACGGCGTTACAGGCCGTGAGCCCGTATTTCCACCATGCGGATGAATCCGTCCGGCAAGCATCCACGCAGGTGGCCTCGGCAATCCTTTTGCACTCTTATGATCCGGAATCGGAAGCATTGAACAGTTCCAATGCCGTATTGGCGGTATTGGATGACTCCATTCGGCCTGTTCTTGCCCGCCATCTGGAAAAAAAGATGAAAAAACAGATCGAAGCAACCGGCCGGCCGGCCGGACAATTGGAAGCGCCGACAGACAAACCCCCTGAGGAAACTGTATATGGGCGTCTTTTCAATGGATACAATTTGGAGGGATGGGAGGCCATAGGCAGAGATACGGACGGATGGGATGCGGCAGACGGCATCCTGTTTACTACCGGTGATGGTAGAGGTTGGTTGTCAACGACCTCACAATACCATGACTTTATTTTGGAGCTGGAATACCGGTTGCCGGAAGGAGCCAACACAGGCGTATTTTTACGTGCACCACGAGAGGGAAATCCGGCTTTTGAAGGAATGGAAATTCAAATACTGGATGATTATGCCGACAAGTATTCCAACTTGCAGCCCTGGCAATATACGGGCAGTATTTATGCCGTTAAGGCACCTTCAAAACAGGTGACCAGGCCGGCAGGAGAATGGCAAAGCATGAAAATCAAAGCCGACGGACCTGTAATCCAGGTGACGGTTAATGGTGAGATGATCGTAAATACCAGTTTGATCCGTTATATGGAACTGGTGGATGATCACCCGGGACTGGTCCGGCGGACCGGCTACATCGGCTTGCAGAATTACGGAGATCGCGTGGAATTTCGGAATATCGTCATACGTGAAATACGTTAAAAAAGTTTCCGGGCAACCCGTCCCTGTCCCATGCGCCAATTCAAGAATGTTACATATTAAATGAATATTCAGCTAAAGGCATCTAATTGTCCGAAAGTTGCTTTTGCAGAAAAACGACCAATGCATTACTGACCTGTGCATGTTCCGCAGATCGGTATGCCGAGCTGATGACATGAGCATCAGCATC
>SKXL01000008.1 GCA_007128425.1 Balneolales bacterium
ATCGCCCGAACATGATTTTCGAACTGGGATGTGATGCATCCTTCAATAGTGTAGTGACCCGAATTGTGCGGTCGTGGTGCCGACTCATTGAGGTAAAGTTTGCCATCATCGGTCAGAAAAAACTCAAAAGCAAATAGTCCGATTCCATCAATGGCTTCCATTGCTGCGGAAGCCAGCCGGCAGGCTTCTTCAGCGATGGACGGATCGATCTGCGCCGGGGCAATTACAGTCTTGCATATATGTCCTTTTTGAATGGTCTCACAACATGGATAGATGGCTGAACCGGTGCGGTTACGGGCAATCTGTACAGCCAGCTCCTTGTGAAAGGGAATGAACGCCTCAGCGATCAGTTCATGCCCGGAATCTCCTCCAAGCGCCTTGAAAGCCGGTTGGTGATCAGCTTGTGAATGGATGGTCTTGTTACCATATCCGTCATAACCGCCTTTTGATGATTTCAGAACAAATGGGTACCCGTGCTCAACTGCAAAAGGATGCAAATCCTCAGCGGAGCTGATTTTTCGGTAGGGGGTGACCGGTATGCCTGCCTCGCGAAAGGTCTCTTTTTCAAGGTATTTGGACTCCAGTTTCATGAAGCTGGCGGGGGACGGTAAAATGGGAGTTCCGGATATGTCTTGCACCCGCTCAAGCAATGCACCGTCAAGAAATTCGTTTTCCAGGGTAATTACATCGCATTTTTTAGCGAACCTGATCAGCGCTTCTTCATCATCGAACCGGCCTGGAAACTGAAGCGGTGTCATCCACTCTAAAGGTTGCAATGAGACGGCTTGATCGTGCAATGCCGAAGGCTGCAACGAATCATAAACGCCGGACCCTGAGTAAGCCGCTGCTTTCATACCAAGACGCATAACGACAGCCGCGGACATTCGTGCCAGTTGTCCGGCTCCGAGAAAACCGATGGTTGTATTTGCGGAGACGGGAAGTGCTTGTATCATGTTTGATCAGGAATGTTTGGTCAGGAATAACGTGGATAAAATACCTATTTTAACAACATTGAAAATGCAGGGCAGACGGTTGGGCCTTGCCATGGAAAATACAGGAATCTCACATGAATATTGAACACAAACTGGCGCAACTGCAATCCCGTTACGAAGAGCTTGGAATAGCACTCAGTGATCCGGAAATTTACAACCAACCGGAAAAACTGACCAGGATTACAAAGGAGCACAGCAGCCTGAAATCGCTGGTAGATGATTACAGAATCTGGCAAAGTCTGAAATCACAGATTGATGACACCCGAGAGATCGTGGAGCAGGACGAAGAGCCGGAGCTCACCGAAATGGCGAGACTGGAGATTAAGCAGCTCACGGAAGAGCTTGATCAGCTCGAGGAGAAAATACGTGTAGCGTTGGTGCCCAGGGATCCTGAGGACTCAAAAAATGCTATTGTAGAGATTCGTGCGGGTACCGGCGGTGATGAAGCAGCCATTTTTGCAGGCGATCTGTTTGAAATGTACCGCCGGTATGCCGATGACAGAAAGTGGAACCTCGAACTCATGGATCTTCATGAGTCTGATAAGGGAGGATACAAGGATATTGTCTTCAAACTGGAGGGCAATGATGTTTTCGGTGAAATGAAGTATGAGAGTGGAGTGCACAGGGTGCAGCGTGTCCCGGAAACGGAATCACAGGGCAGGGTGCACACTTCAGCGGCTACAGTGGCCGTACTGCCCGAGGCCGAGGAGGTGGACATCAAGATCAATCCGGCAGACCTGGAATTTGAAGCTTACCGTGCAAGCGGAGCAGGCGGACAGCATGTCAATACGACCGACTCCGCTGTCAGAATACGCCATGTCCCTTCCGGAGTTGTGGTCACATGTCAGCAGGAGCGATCACAACATAAAAATCGTGACAAGGCCATGGCGATGCTGCGCTCCAAACTTTACGAAAACGAGCTGGAAAAAAAGCGATCCGAGCGGGCAGCTGCACGAAAAAGCCAGGTCTCTACAGGCGATCGCAGTGCAAAAATCCGAACCTACAACTTTCCGCAGGGCAGGCTTACCGATCATAGAATCGGGCTCACCCTGTACAATCTCGACGCAATCATCAAGGGCGATCTGTCGGATGTTATCAAGGCGCTTCGTGTTCAGGACAATCTGGAGCGTATGCAGGAGGCAGCAGACAACGCTTGATTGCCAACCGCTTCACAACGTGAACTCAATCGTAATTTTTCGGCCACGGTCGCTGAAACTGACGTTGTCGGCAAACTCATGAATTAACCAGATTCCCCTGCCGCTGGACTTGAGAAGATTCTCCTTTTTGATTGGACTGGGTATGCTTTCAGGATCAAAGCCGTCTCCTTCGTCCTGAACGGATAAAATCAACCGCCGGGTGGTGATGTTGGCTTCCAACACGACAAACTTGGATTTACTTTCTTTGTTTCCGTGCAGAATGGCGTTGGTTACCGCTTCTGTGAGTACCAGCATGATGTGATGTCTGAGGTCACCTTCTATTCCAACGACGGAACCGATCTCACTGACAAACTTGTCGATCCTGTCCAGTTCATTCAGGTTTGAGTTCAGTTTCAGCGATAGATTTTTTGCCATACTCAAAGTTTCCTATGCGTAAATCCCCCGAAGGCGAAGTGTGTCGGATACTTTTTGAATAGCATAAACATAGGCTGCCTGTCTGAGCGTAATATTATATTTTTGCTTTACATCATAAAGTAATTGAAAGGCATCACGCATCATCCGGTTCAGGCGACGATTAACTCTGTCTTCGGTCCAGAAGTAACCGTGACGGTTCTGAACCCATTCAAAGTAGGAGACGGTTACACCTCCTGCATTAGCAAGTATATCCGGAATGATCAGAATTCCCATATCGTCGAGAATGGTATCGGCATTGGCTGTGATTGGGCCATTAGCTCCCTCAATAATCGCTTTGGCCTTGATGTTGGGTGCGTTATGCTTGTTGATTTGATCCTGAAGCGCTGCAGGAACAAGTACATCGCAATCCAATTCCAGGAGTTCTTCATTTGTTATTTTGTCCGCGCCCTGGAACCCTTCCAGCGTGCCTCCATTTTGCTGGACATGCAGCAGCGCCTGATCGATATCGATGCCATCCAAATTATGATAACCTCCACTGATATCGCTTATGCCGATGATGCGTGCACCGCTTTCGTAGAGAATTCTGGCTGTGACGGATCCTACGTTGCCGAAACCCTGGATGGCTACACGGCACTTGTTGGGCATGATTCCAATCTTGTTCAACGCTTCCAGAGTTACAGTGACGACTCCGCGGCCTGTAGCCTCCTTTCGGCCCCGGGAACCGCCAAGAATGACAGGTTTCCCTGTAACAACAGCGTTATCGGTACGCCGTGAATGCATGCTGTACGTGTCCATAATCCACGCCATGATCTGTTCATTGGTATTCATGTCGGGCGCAGGTATGTCGCGATCCGGTCCGATGACTTCAATCATTTCAGCGGTGTAGCGCCGGGTGATCTGCTCCAGTTCACGCAGGGACAATTCCTTCGGGTTGCAACGTATGGCTCCCTTTGCACCTCCGAAAGGTACATTAACAACGGCACATTTCCATGTCATCCAGGCAGCCAGCGCTTTTACCTCCTCTATGGTCACGTTCGGGGTATAGCGGAGTCCTCCTTTTGAGGGTCCGAGTACGTTGTCATGGATTACGCGGTATCCTTCAAAAACACGAATGTTGCCATTATCCATAATGATTGGGATCGATACCGTAACCGACTTGACCGGATTGGAAAGAAACTGAAACATCCCCTCATCAAGATCGAGCAGTTTGGCAGCAAAGCGAAAACGCTCCATCATGGACTCGAACGGAGATTCCTTGTTGAGGATGGGACCGGGCTCTTTGTAGTACGGTGAACTGTAATAATCTTCTTTTTGTGACATCAGAACGAAATATGGAATATGATATTCATAAGTGTAACTCACTGTTCAGGTCCTTGTGGAATATAGCAACAGCGCAACAAAAGTAAGAAGAAAAGTATGATGTGAACATATAACAGCTTTTTTATGTAAAGTTGCAACAAAGGCGTCTCTTTTCGATATTATTCCGAATACCCATCGAATGTAACAGGTATGAAGGAAATCATCGGTCATGGCGTTGCCCAGATCAACCGGTTTACGTGAAACCTTTCAGCAAAATCATGAGACTCAACAGTAATGTACTTGTACTCAATCAGGACTATCAGCCACTGAGTGTGTGTGATGTCAAAAAATCCATGCTTCTTCTGTTGCTCGAAAAAGCGGAGATGCTGCACGACCATCCTATGAAAAAAATTCGTACTATACGCATGGAATTTGACTATCCCTCTGTCATTCGTTTGCGCAGATATGCCAGAATCCCCTACAAAAATATTGTACTTTCTCGAAAAAACATATTGAAAAGAGACAACAACCGCTGCCTTTATTGTGGATCAAGAGAAAAGCTTACCATAGATCATATCGTTCCGAAAAGCCGTGGGGGGGACGATTCCTGGGAGAATCTGGTTTCGGCATGCACGGTCTGCAATCACAAAAAGGGGAACCGGACCCCGCGCGAAGCCGGTATGCAGCTGCTTGGCAAACCTTTCCGGCCTAATCATATCATTTATCTCAGAGATTTTTACGGTAACGTACACGAAAGTTGGAAACCCTACCTCTACTACTGATCTGACCGTTTTTTTTGAGTCAATTATTTGTAACTTCTCCCCTCACAGGATTACCGGGGTTCATGGCACAGAACAACAGTTTTGGTGCTTTCGGTTGGATATCTTTTTATTCGGACCATGGTAGTCATTATCAATTTCCGGCACTATCATTCTATCCTGAAAAAGTCAGATGAAATGTCCATGGCGGCTTTCCGCCACACAGAAGCATGAATTTAATCGCCATGGGCATTACATGTGACTTTTTGAATTTAAAAATGTTAACCACATGAAATGTCCATGGCCGGGCATGATCCCGGACACACAGGAGCATGATTAAATACGGTCATGGTATTACATCTGACGATATAAATC
>SKXL01000170.1 GCA_007128425.1 Balneolales bacterium
CCTGAACAACCGCTGGATCGTGATCTGTTTGATCTGGGCCAAACCCGGTTGCCCGGTGCCTATCTGCAGCTCAACCGTATCGTAATCGACGCCGGCCACGGTGGCCGCGACCCCGGTGCAATCGGCAACCGCGGGACCAGAGAGAAAGATGTTGCTCTGGCCGTTGCGCTGAAAGTCGGGGAGTATATTGAACAATATCTGCCTGAAATCGAGGTCGTCTACACCCGGGAGGATGACTCTTTCATACCACTACAGGAACGTGGACAGATTGCCAATCAGGCGGAAGCGGACCTGTTCGTCTCCATACATGCCAATGCCAATCGTAACCGTCACGCGCACGGTACGGAAATTTATTTTCTCGGAATGCATCGAAGCCGCGAAGCGTTCGAGGTAATGAAAAAAGAGAACAGTGCCATCCGTTTTGAGGAGGAGGATGAGCGGTCCGAAGAGCTCACACCGGAACAGCTTGCGGTATACGAATTATCCAACATCGGATTCATGACGAGCAGTGAAATGCTGGCCACAAAAATGGATCATCAGTTTTCAGAGCGGGCACGGCGGCGTTCGCGGGGAGTGAAACAGGCCGGTTTCATTGTGCTCTATCACGCTTCCATGCCGGCCCTGCTGGTTGAACTTGGATACATCACCAATCCGCAGGAAGAGCAGTTTCTAATCAGCGAATATGGCCAAAACATCATGGCATCGGCGATATTCCGGTCTATTCGTGACTACAAAGAGCGGCTTGAACGCGACCGGAACCGGGCTGACAGGTGAGCGTGAATAGCTTCCCCCGATATAAATCAATAACTATTATTTGCAGATTCCTTTTTCACACTTTTTAAAACAAGATGAACAAACCATTAATCATCGGCGTTGCGGGGGGGAGCGGTTCGGGGAAAACCACCGTCATTCAACACATTTGCCATCATATCGGAGAAGAAAATCTGTCACTGATCGCCCATGATGCGTATTATCGCGACCTGAAGCATCTTTCATTCGAGGAACGGGCAAAACAGAATTTTGACCATCCTGCATCACTGGAAACCGAGCTTTTGATTCGCCACATCAAGGCCCTTGCATCCGGTTACAGTGTCGATTGTCCGATCTATGATTTTTCCAACCATGTCCGAAAAGAGGAATCACTTACCATCACTCCAAAAAAAATTATTCTGGTGGATGGCATTCTCATTTTCTATGAAAAAGAGCTACGCAAACTAATGAATATCAAACTATTTGTTGATACCGACGACGATGTCAGGCTGCTTCGACGCCTGCGTCGAGATATCACCGAGCGTTCCCGATCCATCGAGGGGGTACTGGATCAGTATGAAAAGTTCGTTCGGCCTATGCATCTGGAATTTGTCGAACCAACCAAGCGATACGCCGATATCATCATTCCACATGGCGGTGAGAACCAGGTGGCACTGCAAATGGTAAACGCGCTTATTTTTGAAAGTCTGCGGTCTGCAGACGCCTGAGACATGCGGGCCCCGAACGGAACTTAATGTGATATGCGCATACCTTCAAAAACCAGGAAATCGCTAACTTTGCAAGCAACCTCCGAGTGACGTTTCAGAAACCCGCCATCACCGCCCGTGAGCCAAATTGCAGCATTCGGACAAGCCGATTGCAAGCGCTTTACATGAGACTCCCATGCCGCCAGAAACGTTCCCGCCGTTCCTGCCTGAAGAGCTGATTCCGTAGTATCCGGCGGCCAGTACCCGGGCAATTGCGCTTCGACTGTAAACAGACCATCGGCTCCGTGACCCAGGGTATCAATCAGCATATGCAACCCGGGCATGATCACCCCGCCAAGATAGACTCTCTCAGCATTCATCGCATCCACAGTACAAGCCGTACCGGCATCGGATACAATGACAGCGGATGGGTTCGGCCTTCCAAGGCTCCAGGCACCAAGACACGCCAGGTAGCGATCAACTCCCAGTGTTTTCGGTGTACGATAGCGGTGCTTCTCATGGGTGAGAATGCGCCGGTCAATCCCGATAACATCAGCACTAACCTGCTTTTGAAGATCTCCAGCCTGAAGTTGTTTTTTGACCGAAACCAGTACGATCGTATCGTATTTTCGGCAAAGTTCAGCAAAACTGCTGCCGGCTTTGGCATATTCAATATATGAGAACAAACCCGAAAGTTGCCACATCCCGTTTTCGTATACAGCTGCTTTTATCCGGGTATTTCCGGCATCCAGATAGAGTGTTCGATCAGACATCATTGGAAATAGTTAATGGCCAATTGCCGCAGTTATTGCCAACCGGAGATAATATTAGAAATGTAACACTTTGCACCGATAACTAAAAAACAGCCGGCAAATACGTTGCTTTTTTATGAATCGCTTGGCAAATTATTATGTACCTTGATCGCACCGTTTTTACGGCCATACTGAAGAGCAGTTATTTTTTATCGACCAGACCGCTGAATGACAACTTTGTATTATTTCCGATATGCCGGACCGTAATTATTTGCACACATCTGAATACTGGATCAAAATACTCAGGATCAAACTGCACCCCGGATACCGGGATGATTTACGGAAATTACTCTGAGGCAAAGGTTTGAAAAACGAAACCATACCTCTTGTTGTAATATTCCGTCCGGATTCCATATCCGGCAGAGATAACATAACATCCTCCAAACACCTGACCAGAAAACTTGGCGGGTTTTTAACTCAAGTTGGTCTCACTCACGAGATTCTTCGTCCAGCTTCGCTGGCGGAAGCAACGGAAATGGCAATCCAGGCGTCCCGTACGTGTCGTATTGTTGCAGCAGCCGGTGGTGACGGAACGATCAATGCCGTAGCAAAAGGCCTGGCAGGATCTGAATGCTGCCTGGGCGTATTACCGCTCGGCAGCGGAAATGACACGGCCAGGGGTCTGGGTATTCCCCAAAGGCTGCCGGATGCCGTAAGGCTGCTGAAGTCGGCACAGAAACTGCTTAGTTCCGGTGATACCATAAAACACACTCACTTTGCGGACATTACAGCTGCCCCGGATGATGCCACCAGACCTGAATCAGCTCGCATTCCCCGGATCCTGCCTGGATCCATCATTCAAAAAATGGATGCCGGATACGTGAGTTATTACGATTCCTCCGACAGGATGAGCGCCGGACCTGCATCATCATTAAACCAATCTTTTTTTATCAATACACTTGGAACAGGTTTTGACGGAAAAGTCGCATGGAACGCTTCGAAGACCCGGTTCCCCGGTGGCAAACTGAAATATCCGGTTGGTGTGCTGAAGTCACTATTCACTTATAAAGCCTGCGTGATGACCGTCACGGCCGACGCTGAGACAATCAGAGACCGGTTTCTGATGGCTACTGTTGCCAATGGTCCGTTTGAAGGAGGCGGCATTCCGATTGCACCCTCCGCCGATCATAGAGATGGTTTTTTCCAGCTTGTATTAATACGTGATATAAGCCGGATGGCACGAATACCACTGCTGATTAAGGTACTGCTGCACGGAGCCTCCGAAGGATCCGGCATCATCATAAAAAAATGTTCATCCATTTCCATTGATTGTGACCGGCCGCAGATGGTACATACCGACGGTGAGGTGATTTCCACAACAGTGGTTAAACTCAAGGCAGATATTCACCCTGGATTATTGAACATCATATGCGGATCCCCAATTGCAGCCAGGACGGGTTGGCATCGCTGATATCCAGCACGTGAACGAATTGGGTGCCCATTTGAATTATATGGGATAGCGTCAGGTCACTATTTCGTTCACCCAAACAGACTGATAAATTATGCAACTCGAAGGAAAAACAGCAATTGTCACCGGTGCCAGCAGTGGCATCGGCGCTGAATTCAGCAAAGCACTCACTGAAAAGAAGTGCCGGGTCCATGGCATCGCTCGTCGTACAGAGCGACTCGAGAAGCTGCGCTCACAGCTCGGTAATCTTTTTATTCCGGTTACCCTTGATGTCAATGATTACTCCGCCATGGAGCGCTGGGTCACCGATACGTTCCATGGGGATAACGGGGACCCGGGAAGCTCACCTGAGAACGGTACATCAACAGGACCCGATATCCTCATCAATAATGCCGGACTGGGTATGTTCGGAGCGATTGATGAGTTACCGCCCGAGCACTGGGATACCATGATGCAAACCAATCTTACCTCTGTATTTCGTCTCACCCGCCTCATCGTTCCGATGATGAAAGCTTCCGACACTACGAACCATATCGTCAATATTTCATCGGTTGCCGGTCTGCTTGGTAACCCCAACATATCCGGGTACAACGCCACGAAGTTCGGACTCCGTGGCTTCAGCGAAGCACTTATGAAGGAGCTCCGGAATTTCAGGATTAAGGTTACCTGCATCTATCCCGGTTCCATTGCCACTGGATTTTTTGACGAACACGGCGGAACTCATCCCAATATGATGCAGGGCAGCGACGTTGCCAATACGGTTATCCATTTACTTGAAACACCTGATAATTTCCTTATCGACGAAATCACCATGCGGCCACTCATTCCTAAACCACCCGGGAAATAAATGATGTCCTTCTTTCGCCTTACCGGTAATATATTTGCAATTATTTTACTTTTCTCGCTGACCACAGGTTGTGACCAGGTTACGCCCGGCGACTTGATTGACGAGAATACGTATATTGACATACTGGTGGAAATGCATCTTCTGGCGGCGGCAAAGGAATTAGACGACGATGAAAAACGGTTTCAGGCCGGCCAAAAAGCAATTCTGGCGCATTACGACATTAGCCGTGAACAGTTTCAGCGAAGTCATACCTATTATCACCGCAATATGGACAGTCAAATGCATCGTTTCAGGGAAGTTCAGGACCGTCTGGAAACTCTCGGCAGCGAATTGACGGATCAATATAATCAGCATAGAGACTCCATCCGCGCTTCAATGGATCCATAAGTACCGCCGGGAGTGGCCGGTCTGATTCGATTCAGGCCATGTAAGACGAGGAAGCCAGGAAAGGCAGACAGGAATTACCAGCTTTTGATGGTCAAAAGGGCAGACATGAGCGGAGATCGAGTATTATCGGGATGATATGGTGTATCGTTGCCCTTCGTCCTTTAGCTTACTGATCACTTCCTCGCGCATCATCATGGCCAACACTTTCTTGAGATGTGCGCGGCTCCATTTTGTGTGCTTTTGGAGCACCTGAAACGCCATGGGTTCCTCCTCCAAGAGTCTGGCGATGATGTCAATATCCTCCCCGGTTACATAATGCTTCCCTGAGTTACGGCAATTATCACACTTCCCGCACCGTTCCGGTACATCTTTCTCACCAAAATATATACGGATATAACGGCTCCTGCACCCTTTCGTCTCGACATATCCAACCATGTAATCAAGTTTTTTAAGGAGACGTCGACGATGCCGGATAATCTCCTCTTCGGATCGAGGAAACCGATTGTACCGTGCTTCCGCAAGGCTGCCAACGGGTTCATTCCGGATCAGGTCGTAAAGCAGGAACTGTTCATCTGCCAATACTTTCAATCCGTTCGTCAGCATGGCCGAAGACACCTTAAGTCTTGTGAGTACCTGCCGCTCGTCCATGTACACCATCCGATGATACACATCCGGGCCCATCATTCTCGCAAGCTGATCAACAAAATTGCGTTTGGCCGGAGCCTTCATCCGATCCAGGCGATCCTGAAGGGCATCGCGTGATAGCACAAAACGGATGCCTGTCTGAGGCGTCTCCATTTGGTCAAGGTTGAGAATACCCAATTGATCAAGCACCCGGATACCTGACCAGACCAGGCGACGTGAGTAACCCGACCGTTTCTGGACTTGACTGATATCAATTTTCTGTGTCTCGACCATTTCTGAGCCGGCGGCAAGATTCCAGTGATCACAAAGTGCGTTGTAAACCTTTACAAGCTGAGGTCGATCTGGATATGAATCCAGGATCGCTTTTCTGGCTGCCTGCAAATCTGCATTTTTAACCAGGAGGATGGGATAGCTCTCCTGGCCATCGCGCCCTGCTCGTCCCGCCTCCTGATAGTATGCCTCCATGGATGAGGAAATGTCGTAGTGCACCACAAAGCGGCAATCCGGCTTGTCGATACCCATGCCAAAGGCATTGGTTGCAACGACCATCGGCAGACTGCCTTCGATCCATTCGTTCTGAATCCGTTCGCGTTCGTCGGGTGCCAGTCCGGCGTGATAGGGCTTCGACTTCCATCCTTTCTGACTGAGCCAGTCGGATATCTGTTCGCACCCTGCCCTTGTTCCGGCATAGATCAGACCACTGCCGGACGCCCGCTTGAGAATCTCGCCCAGCCTGCGCTTTTTTTGCTCATCCCGATTAACCCACCACTGCAGATTGGGGCGGTTGAAACCGCGTGAGATGATCGCCGGGTCTTTCATCCCCAGAGCCGTGACAATATCTCGCCGAACTTCAGGGGTAGCTGTAGCGGTAAGCGCAAGCCAGCGGATGCGGTCGCGAACCGGCCCCATCATTTCTGGAATTTTGCGATACACCGGCCGGAAGTCGTGTCCCCATTCTGATATGCAGTGCGCTTCGTCAATGGCAATCATGGAGAGCGACAAATCGGGCATCATATTTTTCCAAAGCTCGGTTTGGAGTCGCTCGGGTGCACAGTAGAGCAGCTTGTACATTCCGTTACGGGCATTGACCAGCCGCTGCTCTACTTCATTCCTGGAAATAGTGCTGTTGACAAAGGTGGCCGGCACCCCTTTCTGCTGAAGCTGTAACACCTGGTCCTGCATAAGCGCCACAAGTGGTGAGATGACCAGTGTAACACCATCCAGCACTGTTGCCGGCACCTGGTAGCAAAGTGACTTGCCGCCACCGGTCGGAAAGAGTACCAGTGTCTGCCTGCCGGATAACACAGAGCGGACCACCTCGTCCTGTCCCGGGCGAAAATCGTCAAACCCCCAGTATTTTTTCAGATTGGCCCGGGCCTTATGAAATAACTGTTCCGTCATGGTGCCTGTTTGCTTATCCAGTTGAACAAAAAACGCAGCATACCCGAAGATATGCTGCGTAAAAAGCTACCGATCTGTGCTTGAAACGACGACCCGGGAGAATAAAGATCTGAACTTCCTGGACCTAATCGAAAACCGGCGCGTCAATATCGACTTACAATTATCGATCAGTTATTGACGATACTTCAGAACTCACTCAATTTCACTGAGTGCATTAAAATATTCTCGACGCATTTTGGCGATGGAGGTGATCGAGATTTCGGCCGGACATACCGCCTCACACTCGGCATAGTTGGAACAATCACCGAATCCTTCCTCGGCCATCTGGTCGACCATTCTTACCACGCGGCGTTTTCGTTCAGGATTTCCCTGTGGCAGGTGTGCCAGCTGGGAGATCTTGGCTCCGGTGAACAGGGATGCCGATGAATTCGGACAGGCGGCCACACACGCTCCACAGCCGATACAAGCGGCGTAATCAAACGCCAGGTCAGCATTATATTTATCTACAGGGATGGCATTGGCATCGGCCGGAGCACCTGTATTGACCGAAATATACCCGCCGGCAGCCATGATACGGTCAAATGCACTGCGGTCGACCACCAGATCCTTGATCATCGGAAATGCCTTGGCACGCCATGGTTCGACGACAATGGTATCTCCGTCTTTGTATTTTCGCATGTGCAACTGACAAACGGCGGTCGCCTCGTAAGGCCCATGGGCCATTCCGTTCAGGACCAGGTTACAGGATCCGCAAATCCCTTCACGGCAGTCATGGTCAAACTCGACCGGCTCCTTGCCTTCATTCATCAGACGCTCATTCAGCCAGTCCAACATCTCCAAAAACGACATATCCGGATTGACATCATCCAGCGTATAATCCACAAGCCTGCCCGGAGTGTTGCTGTCTTTCTGCCTCCAGATCTTCAGGTGAATTGTCATGGTTTGATCACTCATTATTCTATTCCTCTAACACTTTGTTTGAAAATTTGTCGTTGCGTTGGATGGTTATTTATAGCTGCGCTGAGTCGGGGTAACAAACTCAAAGTTGAGATCCTCAACATGTTTTTCAGGCTCCTTGTCTTCCCCCTTGTACTCCCAGCTGGAGACGTTACTGAAATTCTCATCATCCCGAACGGCTTCGCCGTCTTCGGTCTGATGCTCTTCGCGGAAGTGACCACCGCAGGACTCTTCCCGGTCCAGCGCATCACGCGCCATCAGCTCCCCGAGTTCCATGTAGTCCGCTACTCTCAGAGCATATTCGAGGTACTTGTTCAGCGTGTTGTTCTCGCCAGGGATGTTCACATCCTTCCAAAACTCCTCACGAAGTTCGCTGATCTTCTTGATCACCGACTCCAGGTTTTCCCTGTTTCGTGACATGCCGACATTATCCCACATCAAGTCGCCCAGCTCCCGGTGAAAATCAAGTACAGTCTTCTTGCCCTTGACATTGAGCAATTTGCTGATGCGGTCCGTGGTCTCTTTCTCGGCCTTGTCAAAAGCTTCGTGATCGGTGCCAATCTTCTCTGAGTGCAGGTTTTCGGCAAGATAGTCGCTCAGGGTGTAGGGGATAACGAAGTAGCCGTCGGCCAGACCCTGCATCAGGGCGCTGGCGCCCAGCCGGTTGCCGCCATGGTCGGCGAAGTTGGCCTCGCCCAGGACGTAGAGTCCGGGAATGTTGGATGAGAGGTTGTAGTCCACCCACAGTCCACCCATCGTAAAGTGAACCGCAGGGAATATGCGCATGGGTACCTCATAGGGATTTTCGGCCGTGATCTTTTCGTACATGGCGAACAGGTTGCCGTACCTGGCCCTGATGACATCTGCACCGAGGCGCTTGATGGAATCAGCAAAATCCATGTAGACCGCCAGGCCAGATTTTCCGACGCCGCGTCCCTCGTCGCAGACATATTTGGCACTTCGGGAGGACACATCGCGCGGTGCCAGGTTGCCAAAGCTCGGGTACCGGCGTTCCAGGTAGTAGTCGCGGTCCTCTTCGGGGATCTCGTTGGGCGGACGGTTGTCGCCTTTCTTCATGGGTACCCAGACGCGCCCGTCGTTGCGGAGGCTTTCGCTCATAAGCGTGAGCTTGGACTGGTACTTGCCGGACACAGGGATGCAGGTCGGATGGATCTGTGTGAAGCTCGGGTTTCCGAACTGCGCGCCGCGTTTGTAGCAGCGCCAGATCGCCGTGGCATTGCAGTTCTTTGCCATGGTGGAAAGGTAGTAGACGTTGCCGTATCCACCCGTGCAGAGAAGCACCGCATCGCCGGCATACCGTTCGATTTCACCGGTGGTGAGATTGCGGGTGACGATGCCCTTGGCCTTGCCGTCTACCTTGACCAGGTCCAGCATCTCGCGGCGCGGGAACATCTGTATTTTGCCGGTGGCCACCTGACGCATCATGGCCGAATAGGCACCAAGCAGCAGCTGCTGGCCGGTCTGCCCGCGGGCGTAGAAGGTCCGGCTGACCTGGGCGCCCCCGAAGGAGCGGTTGTCGAGCAATCCGCCGTATTCGCGCGCAAACGGCACGCCCTGGGCCACGCACTGATCGATGATGCTGTTGCTGACCTGGGCCAGGCGGTAGACGTTCGCTTCACGGGAGCGGTAGTCGCCACCCTTGATCGTATCATGGAACAACCGCCAAATGGTATCTCCGTCGTTGGGGTAGTTCTTGGCCGCGTTGATGCCACCCTGTGCTGCAATACTGTGAGATCGCCGGGGCGAATCGAGGATGGTGAAGGCCTTTACGTTATAGCCCAATTCGGCAAGTGATGCAGCGGCAGAGGCGCCAGCGAGTCCGGTTCCCACTACCAGTACAGTAAACTTTCGTTTGTTGGCGGGGTTAACCAGCCTCAGGTTGTTTTTGTGATTGTCCCACTTGTCCTGCAGATTTCCATCAGGGACCCTGGAATTCAATGTTCCATTATTTGATACAGTCATAATAGCTAACTCCGGTTAAACCAGTTGAAAATAGATGCTGATTGGCAGGCCGATGAATCCAATAGCGATAATCAGGGCCAGTACAAAGGCAATAGAATAAATGATCGGGTTTGTTTTCCTGGACATCCATCCCAGCGACTGGAATGCACTCCAAACACCGTGCCTCAGGTGCATGCCGAGCAGCACCATGATCACCACATAATAAACGGTATAAAGTGGATGCAAGAATACTTCGGTCAGACGTGCATGTACGTCATGCATCTCCACTCCGCCATGTGTAATGGTTGCAAAATCGTAAAAGGCGAATGTATTCAAGTGAGTGATCACAAACAGCAACAGGAGGATCCCGGTCAGAATCATGGAGTTTGAGCTCCAGCTTTGACGGCTGGCTCCTCCGCGCGTGGCGTATACTTCGTACTTTTCAGGCCGGGCCCTGCGACGCTCCAGCCAGATGGAAAGACCAAGCCAGGCGTGGTAGACAAAAAAGGCCAGCAAGCCCAGGCGGACAATCCAAAGCATAGGGCCCAGCTGATGAAGAGTGTATGAGTAGGTGTTGATCGCTTCGGGGCCCGCAAAATAGGCGAGGTTGCCGAGCAAGTGGACGATGATAAACAGGACCAGGCCCAGACCTGTGACCCCGGTGGCTATCTTACGGCCCACTTGTGAATTAAGAAAAGTAGCTGCTTTCGACATAGAGGAGAATACTTGTATGAGGCAGTAGATTTATTGTTTAAAGTGGAGCCAATATAAAGTTTTTAAACGATATTTATCGTTTTAAGCCAGTCCATTTGCTGTTATTTATATTGACTCTACATAAGTATCAGGTGCAAATACAGCACCATTTGAATTTGGTTGCAAGCTATGTAATCAGTGTGAATATTCTGCGAAGCCGGCCACAGGATTCTGGTACTATTTACAATAATCCTTGCATCAACACCTTATCCGGATGATTATCCGGATGATTATTTTGACAAGATATTTGTATACTTTATGAATCACCCAATATTGGGTGCCTTGGTACATGCATTGAACAACAGAAAAAAAACTCAACACGCACAATATTCTTATGTCACTGATGGTCTCCATTTCCGGAATCCGCGGGATATTCGGAACCGATCTCACTCCTCAGAATCTGACTCTTTATGCCTCGGCGTTCGGTTCCTGGCTCGGCGGTGGCAAGGTTGTCGTCGGTCGTGACAGCCGCACTACCGGTGCGTTGTGTGAACGCATCGTAACCGCGGCTCTGCAGGCAACCGGTTGTGACGTCGTACAACTTGGTATCGTTCCCACACCTACGGTAGCCATGGGTGTACTGCAGCACAAAGCATCCGGCGGCATCATCATATCCGCAAGCCACAATCCCGCCGAATGGAATGCACTCAAGCTGCTCAACAGCAAGAGTGAGTTTCTGGATGCGTCCCAGGGGGATCAGGTCATCAGAATTGCAAGGAATCATCAGATATCCTACAGAGATTACAATGAAATCGGACAGGTCTGGTGCGATGAAACGATGCTTGAGTCGCATATTGATGCCATTCTTCATCTGCCGTACATTGACCCCGAAAAAATAGCCCGGGCCGGGTTCCATGTAGCTGTGGATGCCGTCAACGGCGCAGGTTCCATAGCACTTCCACGGATGCTGCAACGACTGGGGGTCAAGCAGGTTACGAAAATCCACTGCGTGCCCGATGGCCATTTCCCGCACGATCCGGAACCCCTTCCCGAACACCTCGCGGAGATTTGTGACCTGGTCACATCCTCCGGAAGTGATATCGGCTTTGCCACCGATCCCGATGCCGACCGCCTTGCCATTGTCGATGAGCATGGCCGGTTACTGGGTGAAGAATACACGCAGGCCATCGCATTTGATTTTGTGTTGAAAAAAAATGCCGGTCCCGTAGCCACCAATCTTTCTTCCTCCCGGGTTACCGATGATATTGCCGGAAAATACGGTCAGACCTGTCATCGGTCCGCTGTGGGTGAAATAAATGTGGTCAAGGAGATGCAACGGGTCGGGGCCGTCATCGGCGGCGAAGGCAATGGCGGGGTCATCAATCCCGATCTGCATTATGGACGGGATGCTCTGGTGGGTGCCGCAATGATACTGCAGCATCTGGCAGAAGAAGGAAAAACAACTTCGGAAATGCGGGATGATATGCCGGACTACGTAATCACCAAGTCAAAGGTGAAAATAGGCAACCTTAACCCTGATGCTATCCTCAAATCGGTAATTGAGGAGTATAGTGGTGAGAAGATCAACACCACTGACGGAGTCAAGATCGACTTCCCGGACGGCTGGGTTCACCTCAGGAAATCGAATACGGAACCCATCATCAGGATCTATTCGGAAGCCCGATCAGCGGAACAAGCTGATAAACTCGCAGAGGGTATAAAAGCCAAGGTAATCTAATCATCACATAGACTGACATTATGCTTGAATCCATGACCGGTTATGGCCGGGGTGAACATGCCACCGAACACTATCGGGCTATTGCCGAGATTCGCTCCGTTAACTTCCGTTATTGCGAGATATCATTAAAACTGCCGTCACAGCTCCACATTTTTGAGCAGCCTATTAAGGAAAAAATTCAGAAAAGTGTGAAAAGAGGAAAAATATCGCTGACGGTGGAGCTGGAACATCAGATCAGCGATGATGAGCCTGTACAAATACAGGAGGAGGCGCTCAAGGTCCGTATCAAGACACTGGAAAAGGTGCGTGAGGCTGCCGGCATAACCGAACCCATCAGGCTGGAGCACCTGCTGGTGTTTGAAGACCTTTTCAAACTGACTGAACACGATCCTGAACTGCTGCAGGAGCAGTATGATGCCGTTGAGAAAGCAACAATGGCCTCTGTGAATTACATGCTCAACATGCGTCGAAGTGAAGGGCGAAATCTGCAGAAAGATCTGGAAGAGCGACTGGGACTGCTTGCCAGACACTGTAACAAAGTGCGCAGCGGTGAAAAAGAGCGTATCATTGATGCAAAAAAACGCATGTCCGAGCGACTCGCTATCATGCTGGGTGACAACCGGGTCGATGAGGAGCGCATTGAACAGGAAATCGCGATTCTTGCCGACCGCCTTGATATCTCCGAGGAACTTGTTCGCATGGATTCGCATATCAACTATTTTACCGACTGTCTGAAAGACGATGAATTGCAGGGAAAAAAGCTCAACTTCATTCTTCAGGAAATGCACCGGGAGGTAAATACGATTGGCTCAAAGGCCAACAGCCCGGTTATTTCACGAAGCGTTGTTGACATGAAAGAAATCATTGAGAACATCCGGGAGCAAATTCAGAATATTGCATAGCTGCAGTCATGTCCACAAACCCGAAAAGAGGCAAAGTTATTATTCTGGTAGCGCCCAGCGGTGCCGGAAAAACCACGCTCGCACACAGACTTCTGAAGGATTTTCCCGATCTGAAGTTTTCTGTTTCGGCTACCACAAGACCGCCCCGTTCGCATGAAGTACACGGGCGGGACTATTTCTTTCTGACATCAGAGCAGTTTCAGAAAGCCGTTGACCGGAATGCATTCCTGGAATGGGAGGAATTTTACGGGGGGAGAAGATATGGATCGCTAATTTCCGAGGTTGAAAAAGAGCTTGAGAAAGGTTATTTTATATTGTTTGACATCGAAGTGAAAGGAGCATTGAACGTTAAAGCGCAATATGGTGATCAGGCCCTGACTGTATTTATCAGGCCGCCATCGGATGCCGTGTTGGTCGAAAGGCTCAGAAACCGGGGTACCGAAAGTGCCGAATCATTGCAAATGCGGCTGGATCGTGCCCGAATGGAGATCGGATATGCTGATCGTTTTGACCATGTCATTGTCAATGACGACCTGGAGCGATGCTACAGTGAATTGCACAATCTTGTCACCTCCTTCATGAAAGAAACCACCACACATTGAGAACGAAATTATGGCAGTAAAGTCACTTGATCTTGAAAAGATTCAGGGTACTACCGGCAACGTATACGAAAGCATTGTAATTCTCTCAAAGCGTGCACGCCAGATTGCCGCACAGGAAAAAATGGAGCTTGATGAGAAACTCAAGTATTTCGAGGGATTTGAGGATGAAGAAGAGTACACCTTTAACGAAGAGCAGGAGCGCATAACCAAGGAGTACGAAGGCCGGCCCCACCCTACCCAGCGTGCCGTCAAGGAGCTGATGAATGACAAAATCTATTATCGCGGCACCGAAAACGACGACTCCAACGATTGACGCACATGATGCGCGGCAAACATATCGTCATCGGGGTCACCGGTGGCATTGCCGCCTATAAAGCGGTTTACCTGGTCCG
The DNA here is from genome assembly GCA_007128425.1 of Balneolales bacterium. Lineage (GTDB taxonomy): Bacteria > Bacteroidota > Rhodothermia > Balneolales > Natronogracilivirgulaceae > SKNL01. The sequence continues at coordinate 14,204 of SKXL01000170.1, forward strand.
ACGGTTACAGGAGTCGGGTGCGGAAGTTCGTGTTACTATGACCGAAGCTGCTACCCGGTTTGTCGGTGGCAACACCTTTGCAGCGCTGACACGCCATGACGTTCCCATCCATATTTTTCCTGAAAACCCTTCAGGGATAAGTACAAACTGGACTCAGCATATTCATTGGGCTGAATGGGCCGACATGATGGTCATAGCCCCATGCACTGCAAACAGTCTGGCCAAAATAGTTCATGGATTTTCCGACTCCATGCTGACGACAACCGTTCTGGCAGCCCGCTGTCCCGTGCTTATCTGCCCTACAATGGACGGTGAAATGTACAAGGCCCCTTCCACCAGATACAATCTTAATAAAGCCGAAGACCTCGGTTATCATCTGCTCACCCCCGATCATGGTTACCTTGCGAGTGGTATGAAAGGTGTAGGGCGCCTTCCCGAAATCGACGTAATCATTGACCGAATGATACAGATCCTCGAAGTTGCTCCGTCCAAACGGTCATCAATCGAGAAGATCTCCCCGACTCTGCGTGAAGTACTCTCTGACAAAAAAATACTGGTTACCTGTGGACCGACAAGGGAGTATCTGGACCCGGTACGATTCCTTTCAAATCCGTCAACCGGCAAAATGGGTATGGCCATGGCCGCCGCCGCCGCCGCACACGGAGCAGAGGTCACCTTGCTTCACTCCGACTCGGTAAGCACAACCGCACTTGCTCCATCCATTCGCAAACTGGCTTTCACAACAACCGAAGACTTGTTTCGTCAGGTGAAATCACATGCCGACAGTGATATCATTGTCATGACAGCTGCGGTTTCGGATTTTCGTCCCGTCGAGACTCATACGCACAAAGTAAAAAAAGATAAAGCCGACCTTAACATTGCACTTGAACGGAACCCTGATATACTGAAATGGCTGGGTGAACATCGCAGGAGCGGACAGGTTCTCATCGGTTTTGCAATGGAAACAAGTGATCTGCTAAAACAGGCACGCGAAAAACGGGTACGCAAAGGCGCTGACTGGATTGTCGCAAACGACCTGGGCTCCGAAGGGTCCGGGTTCGCTTTTGATACAAACAAGGTCTTGCTGGTCGGCTCCCATTCCGAAAACCATTTTGAGGGTACGAAATATGATGTCTCGAGCAACATTCTGCATCACATATTTGTCCCATGACAACGGTTCCCGGCCGGTATGACTTTTCCAGGCATTCCATTGCTCATTCAGAAAAAAATCCTGCTCGGTCTTCTTGCCGGTTCCTGCCTGGCAGTATTTCTGACGCTTATTTTTTATTCCGCCGATGAGCACGCTCCCCTTCAGAATCTTTCACAGGCTGACTCGCTTATTCAGGAAGAACTATCCCGGTTCCGCGTACCGGCAGATCGCATCCGTGTCATTGATTATGCCGTGACGGATGATTTTATCCGCAAGCGGTACGTGGTTTTGCTTCCACAGGGTGTTTCACAGACCCACTTTCATTCCGAGCTGAATCGGAAGCTGCATCCCTATCGGGTGGAAACGGTCGGCTACGCGGAGGTACCGGAGGGGGAGATAAATATATTGATCCTGTTCGAGAACAAGATTATCCGCACGATTGAGCTTCGAACCGATCCGGACCGTTCCTGAAGGCGGATGGCAATCTGTGCCGTCTCAGGTCACATTCAGGTGTGACAACGTTGTACTACAGCTTTTCAGAGTTCACCGTGCTGTTTCCTGTAAAAATCGTGGGCTGTCAGATCGTATTGGATGGGGGTAATGGTGCCATATCCTAGCTTGAGAACATTCAGATCCAGGTCCTCTCCCTTATCCAGGATTTCCAACCGGCCGGTTATCCAGAAATAGGGTTTGTTATGCGGGTCAATTCTGCCCTCAAACTCTTCTACATACCGGCTGTTGGCTTGTCTGGCCCATTTCAATCCTTTCAGAGGTCCGGAAGGGGCATTGACATTCAGTGTTATCCCGGCCGGTAGTCCGTGATTCAGCACATACCGGATGGTCCGCCTTGTCGCTTCCTGGGCACCTTTAAGGTCGGCCGACTCACTGAATTCGGTGCAGCTGACTGCAATAGCAGGATATCCAAGAATAGTTGCTTCAGTAGCTGCACTCACCGTACCGGAATATATGATATTGATACCGGCATTTGATCCATGGTTGATACCACTAAGCACCAGATCCGGTTTGCGCATCATAAGCTTATCGTGTCCCAGCTTGATACAGTCGGCCGGGGTGCCATTAACCGCCTGCCCTTCCATCTTCGAATTGATCTGGAACGAGGTCACCCGCAGCGGATCGGAAACCGTAATGGAATGTCCGACTGCACTTTGCTGGCGATCCGGAGCGATAATGGTGACTTCTCCGAATTCCTTTGCCACTTCGGCGAGTGCCCTTATACCCGGTGAAAAAATTCCATCATCATTGCAAACCAGAATCAACCGGTCCGCATCATATTCCGTATTACTCATATTCCTTTTTTACCACTGAGCTATTCAATAAATATTTCAAATCAACA
>SKXL01000222.1 GCA_007128425.1 Balneolales bacterium
ACCATCTCTCCCGGCAACTCACCGGTAAAGTCTCCCTCATCGATCGCAAGGATCCCGTTCACCAGTACATACTTCATGCCTTCCGAGTACTGATGCGGATCCACATAGGTGGCCCGATCGGTGATGGTTCCCGGATCAAATATCGCAATATCGGCAACCAGACCCGGGCGAAGTACACCACGGTCAGCCATCCCCATGACACCCGAAGTGAGTGATGTCATGCTCCGGATGGCATCCTCCAGGGACAGCACCCCTTCCTCAAACACATATTTCCGGATTTTTCGCGGGAATGTCCCGTAATTTCGCGGATGGGGCACACCCTCGCCCATTTCCACGTAGCCACCGTCGGAAGAAGTCATCGTCCAGGGCTGACGCATGAAGGCCGAAATGTCATCTTCGTGCATGTTGAACGACACTACTCCGGCATTGCCCTGTTCGATCTGTTTCAGTACCAGTTTGACCGGTGAAATGCCCAGCTCCGAGGCAACGTTCTCCAGGGTGAGGCCCTGAATGGTGGTATCCGGACGAAATGTGCGATACTGTATTCGTGCGGGTCCACCCCGCCGTTCCAGGTTTTCTGCGATACCGGAAAGAATGCTGTCACGCAACGACGAATTTTCAAGGCGTTCGAGAAACGCATCCCGGCCCCCTTCACAGGCCCATGGCGGCACCAGGGCGGCGTTCAGACTGGTGGCGGATGCATCATAGGGGTACTGATCCGCAAAAATCGGCAGGCCCTCTTCGCGTGCCTGCTCAATATTGGCAATAATCTCATCGGACGTTCCCCAAACCGGTGTTCCAAGTGCCTTGATGTGCGTTACGATGACGGTCACACCGGTCGCCCGGCTTATTTCAATGAGTTCATTCACAGCCGCAACCACTCCGATCGAATAATTGGATTCATCGCGGATGTGACTCTGGTGGACACCTCCGTATTCCGCGACAACATGAGAAAGAGCGATATACTCATCGGTATCGGCATAGATGCCGGGGACGTAGAAAATGCCACTGGAAAGTCCCAGGGCACCATTTTCCATCCCCTCCCGGATAAGCCGTTTCATTTCATCAAGCTCCTCGACGGTTGGAGCGCGATTCTCGGTGCCCATCACCTGGCGGCGAACCGATCCGTGCGGGACAAGCTGTGCAACGTTGACTCCGGTTCCATGTCTGAGCAGATCCTTACGCTGCTGTAACAGGTCGATGCTGCCACTGCCATCCGGGTTGACCACAACAGTGGTAATACCCTGTGCCAGGAGCGGACGTGCATGGCTCAGCCCGGCGGTTGCCAGTCCGCCCGAGGCGTGTGAGTGAGCGTCTATGAAACCCGGCGCGACAATGAGGCCATCGGCATCAATGATCCGTTCAGCTCGCGCCTCCGAAAGCTCTCCCATGGCTGCAATGCGATTGCCTTTGATGCCGATATCGGCCGCATACCAGGGGTTGCCCGTGCCATCGATAATACGTCCATCGGTAATCACAAGATCAAATGTTTTGGAATCAGAACGCAGGGCGTTTTGAGTATCCGGACGAGTCTGATCTGAATTTTTCGGATCTGAAATGATGTCCGGGCGACAAGCTCCAGCAAGCATCAAAACAGTCAGATAAACCGGAAACAAATACCTTACGAGCGTGAAAAAACGATCGGGTATAAACAAAAGGAAAAGGGTTTTTAAGTTTGCAGCTTTACGGTATGGTACATATATCGGCGAAGCAAAACTTCCAAATCATAACAAAGGATTTGTTTATCGGCAACAAATAATTCAATAAATTTCAGATAATATGAATGAGCAAAATCGCTTTAATCTGGCCATACGGTTGTGCGATGAGGCCAACAGCAAGGATCCTGTAACTGAAATCGTTGGCGGCGAGTCGCAGCCCAAAGAACTTCTGTACGCCCGCAGAATGACAGAGTGGCTGGATCGCATGCATCCCGATGCCCCGGAGCCTCTGCGGCTGGCCGTGCGGTTCCAGCACATCGAACGATGGAAAATTCCGCGCGAAGAGTATCCGATGGACCGTCAGGGCTATCTCAAGTGGCGCAATGCTCTCAAAGCTTACCACGCCGACCGGGCGGAGGAAATCCTGAAAGAGGCCGGCTACGATGACACAACAATTGAGCGGATCCGGAAACTGGTGCTCAAAAAAGGCCTCAAAACCGATCCCGACGTACAGTTGCTGGAGGATGTCGTCTGTCTGGTTTTCCTGCAGTTTTATCTTGAGGATTTTGCCCGAAAGCACAACGAGCCGAAATTGATCCGGATCCTGCAGAAAACCTGGAAGAAAATGTCCCCCGATGGCCGGGAGATGGCCATGCAGGCCACTATGCCGCCATCTTCAAAACGCCTGGTGGAAAAGGCGTTGTCGCAATAATACCGCTTGCTCCCCAAAAATTTAACCGTCGGCCAAAGCATGAGCGGGAAATGTGGCGACGGCACCGTCCTCCGGGGATTCCGGCTCGCCGGAACGATCCGGCAATTTTACTCACTTTTCTGCATCTGTGCAAACAATGACCCTGAGTGATAATCGTTTGCCTTTATACAATGTGTTGATGAGACGAACCTTGCATGCAATCATGGAGCCGGTAACAACGGCTTAAAGCAACGAGAGAGGCGAACATACTACATGCAGGTTGAAGCAGTTGATTGAATATACAGTCAGGATCCGATGGTGGCGGAAGTCATTATTGGTTATTCAGTGTAGAAGTGACTTATAAAATAAAACCGAATTTGTGGATGAAACCGTACTGGTTAATAGAACCGAATCAATTAACAAAACCTGAAATTAGATCAATCGAGCCATGGCACAAAAACGTAAAATTGACTTCAACAAAGTCGTCGAAAAAAGCAAGAAGTTTAAAGAGGAACCGGATTCGGTTGTAACTTTGAAGGAATATCTGGATCTGGTGCGGGAAGATCCGAAACTGGCCCAATCGTCCCCGGCACGGTTATGGGAGATGTTTGAAGGTGCCGGCCGTGAGACCATTCCCGACCGGGACAAAGAGGTGTTGCAGGCCGATCGCCGCTACAAACTGATCACCGATGAACTGTTCGGTGTGGAACGTGCTGTAGAGGAGATTGCCGAGTATCTGAAAGCCGGCGCCAAACGGGCATCCACCGCCAAGCAGATCCTGCTGCTGGTGGGCCCTCCGGCCAGTGGAAAATCGACCTTTGTCCGGACCCTCATCCGACAACTGGAAAACTATAACAAGCGTCCGGTATACCGGATCAAAGGGTGCCCGATCAATGAGGATCCGCTGCATGCATTGCCCCGTTATCTCAGGGAGCAACATTGGGATCCGGTCCGGGCCGAAAAACTGGGAGTCGAGGAACCTATTGAAAAAGCGCTCGGCATCCCGCCCATCAGTGGCGAGCTGTGTCCACACTGCCGCATGAGCCTCTTCTCCGAAGAATTCGGCAAATTTTACGACAAGGAGGCCAGGCAGGAGATGTGGTGGAAAGTGGAGCTGGAGAGATTCCGATTTTCGACCCAGGCCCAGGATGGCATCGGATCGTTTGAGCCTTCTGACGAAAAAACGCAGGATATCGGTGATCTGATAGGACACGAAAACATCGGCATCACGAACAATCCCAAATACGGCCGCAATCACCCGAATGCGTTCTGGCTCGACGGGGCCCTGGAACGGGGAAACCGCGGGATCACCGAAGGCAGGGAGTTCCTGAAGAAAGGAATCGACGAGCGGCTGCTTTGGGTATTCATCAACGTGGCCGAGGAGCAGGAGATCAAGATTCACGGCAGCAGTTTCCCTCACATTTCCGTTGATACGGTGGTGATTGGTCACTGCAACCTGACCGGATACAAGGAGTTCACAGCCGACAGTGCCCACGAGGCATTGCACGACCGTATTTACAGCGTTCCTTTCCCCTATCCGCTGCGGGTTGACGATGAAATGAAAGTATACCGCAAGCTGATCGAAAAAGAGTCCGAATTCGATTTCGGAAAGCTCCATATCGCCCCGGACGTTTTCCGTCTGGCCGCCATTTTTGCCATACTGACCCGGCTTAAGGATTCCGACATGGGCGTGGATCGCATGACCAAACTGGAGGCCTACAACGGTGGCCTGACCGACCTGACCGACAAAGATCAGCAGCCGGTCGACCTGCGTGAGCTTATCCGGGAGGGCCAGGCCTCCGATGACATCGGTGCACGTGAAGGCATGTTCGGCGTCTCTTCCCGCGACATTTTGGCGGCACTGAACCAGGCCCTGGCCAAGGTGGATGACGACAAGGGCTGCCTTACGCATCTGAATGCCATCAAGGCCCTTCGGGGTATTTTCCGTCACCGGATGGGCTACGAGGCCGAGGAGGTGGACTCCTTCATGGAAAGTCTCACTTCAGGAGAAGGGTCCAGTGTCATGGAAAAATTCGAAGACCACATCATGGAGGAAGTCTCCAAAGCGTATCTCGAAACCTACGGCGATCTGATCAACGACCTGTTCGAGAAGTATATCAGGGAGGCCTCCTATGCCCGGCGCCTGAAACGCAAATATGTAAAAAGTTCAGCCGGCTACAAGCGGGACACGGTCACCGGCGAGGTGCTTGAACCGGATTACAAGTTCTTGCGGTCGGTCGAGAAGTTCATGCAAATTTCGGAAAAAGAGGCCGACATCTTCCGTGGAGAAATCCTTGAGCTGAAGAACGCCCGGGAAGATTTCGGTCCGGAGAGTTATCGCCCACTCCAGAAAGCGATCGAGGACAAAGTGCTTGAGGATGCAAAAAGCAATCTGCACCTGGTGCTTTCCACGGATCGTGCCAGGGAAGAATCTGACAAGAAAAAAGGTGAACAGATTTACCGCAATCTGATTGAAAAGCGGGGATTCTGTGAAATCTGCGCCAAAGAGGCGATAGAGAAGGTAACCGAGATCCTGAACCGTTAATCCGTAAGCAACAACGCGGAAACAACAACACGAAATCGGCAACACG
>SKXL01000191.1 GCA_007128425.1 Balneolales bacterium
AATCGGAAGAACATAGCGAACTGCTTGATCTCAGTGAAGCCGACCAGGAACGCATATCACTCATCCATTCCGTGCTGGATACCCTCACAGACACCAGAGCTCGCCTTCCATACTATGGAGAGCTGATTCTGGTTCATTCAAGAGCGGGAGAATACAACAAGGCCGCTTTTTGGGCTGAAAAAAGGGCAGTTCAAACCGAACAGTTCTCGGACTTCATACATGCTGCAAGTTTATATTTTTCGGTAACACAACAGGAAAAAGATGAGTCGTATGCAAAAGAGTCAGCATATAAAGCAAAAGAGATGTATATTAATGCCCTTGATCTCAAACCGAATGACCCGGATGTGCTGACAGATCTTGCCGTTGTTTATATGAGTCTTCTGCAGCCTGACAGCTCGTACGCCAAGTTGGAAATGGCGCGCGAAGTGGATCCTGACCATATTCGCGCCCATTTTAACACAGGTGTTTTATTGCACCAGCTTGGTAATATCCGTGAAAGTATCCCGTTTTTGGAACGATCGCTGGTGTTGGCGGAAAATTCGGATTGGGAAGTGATAGTACAGGAATACCTGGACCATCACCTTCATGAAATTTATCACTAAATTAGAACGACTAAAACCTGATAGCATGCCAAGCGGAAAAAAACGTAAACGCGCAAAAATCGCCAAGCACAAAAGGAAGAAAAGACTTCGCAAAAACAGACATAAGAAGAGATAGAAGGATCTCTGTTTGATGTGTTTTATGTATCGCAGCGGCAAGATGATGTACTTTCCGCCGCTGTGATACAAACCGGCAATACCGTATTTGCCTGTACCTATTGGTATCTATGCTGCCTTCTCCAGTGTGTGTATTGCAATTTTTATAATTACATCGGTACGCTGCAGCAGCAACTGAATATTCTTCTCGAGATGTTCGTGTATATCGTTAAGTGAATCGAATGAGTCAAGGTGGAATTGCGAATAGGATATCAGGCTCATATCCGTTACATATCGGCCATTAATATCCCCCTCGATCTCCACATGCCAACGTGTAATCAGACTCTCCTCAGTAAAAACCCGTTTAAGTTCTGCATTGATATGCTCCATCCAGTGACTGGCTGCCTCCATTCGGCGATTGCCGATTGTTGATTTCAGTTTTCCATAAAGGGCCTGCTCATCAAAGTACCAAATTGTCTCCACGTCGACATAAGGTGATATGCTGTCTCTGTGGTATGTGTTGTCCTTGACCAGGGGATGTTTTTCCATTCCCGGTAACTGTTTGGCCAGACTTGCCTCCCGAAACTTGTCCCAGTCCAGATTAATTACCAATCGGTTTACATGGCTGGATCTGTTGGTCAAATCAACACCGATTTCAAGTCCGGTTGCATTTATTTTATCTTCGTTCCATACCCGGAACTGATCTATATTAATAGCTCTCCTGGCTAGCCGTGTCTCCATTTGATTCACAATGGCACTGAAAATAGGGTAATTCATAAATAACTTGTTTTATTTGAAAAGCGCTACGAGAACATTGAAATTAACGTATGAATAACTATTACACATTATTATGTCTGGTCGCAGAGCTAAGATACGAAATTTTAAACAAGGAAGTCATCGAAGTATGGTCCAGCCGAAAAGATCAGATTGATTTTTTTTTATCGGCTCACAGACCGGTAAAAATAACTTTTTCAGCTGCGTCTCCGGCGACCGCTCTATTTCTCGACAGGCGTGCTGCGGTGCCTTCTCGCAATGCGGCGAAATTCTTTACGGATCTTGCCGGACTGAGAATAGCTGATATGGAGATGCCTTCTCCGGCTGATCGGTACATTCGCATCCTGTTTAAAGATTCGGATTTGGAGCTGCTCTTCAAACCTTTTTCCAGTCGACCCAATGTCTTTTTGATTCGCGATGGTATCATAATTGAAAGCTTCAAAGACGATTCCGGATGCAGGGGGAGACCTGCTCCTGATATGGCCTTTCCCGATTCAACGGTTGATAACACAATCTTTTCGGATAGTGGCGAAACATTACCCTTGAAAAAGAAGATTGTCGCAATAGACAAACGCTTCCCACGAGGCCTCATTGATGATATAGCAGTCACTTGTTCTCTGGAATCCGCTGAAGTGCCGGAAATAAAAGAGAAACTTGATGAACTCAAAGACCTGCTTGTACATCCTTCCACGATTTCAATTACCGCGGAAGGAAAGTTGAGTCTGCTGCCACCAAAATATCTGCTTCGTCCTCCCGAAAAAACCTTCAGAACAGTAAATGATGCCATCCGTACCCTCTTTCTCAAGCAGAATCGGGAAAAAAGTCTTGTTCCTCAAAAAAGGGATATTGAAAGGAAAATTGTAAAACGTATTTCCGGGCTACATAAACAACTTGAACAGTTCGATAAACAAAAGGAGCGGCTGCAAAAAGCAGACAAGCTGGAGCACTACGGACATCTTCTCATTAGCCAGCCTCATTCCGACAAACCGGCTGTGGATGACAAAATTCCGGTCACGGACTGGGCGGATGACGGGAGGGAACAGGTCATTCCGATAGCCAGGGGTGAAACTCTGATCCAACTGGCCCGAAAATACTATGACAAGGCAACCCGAATCCGGAAAGAAATTGCTATTTCGGGTGAGAAAAAGAGTCAGATTGAGAAGCAAAAAGGTGAAATGGAGAAGCTGTACACTGAGCTTTCGGAGATTTATCACCCCGGGGATCTGCAAAAATGGCTCGCAAAGAATGAAGACAAACTCAGCCAGGCCGGTTTGAAAGCATCCACAGGTCAACCCGTGGCAAGACCCTACCGGCTTATACAAATCAACGATTATGAGATCTGGATCGGTAAAAGTGCTAAAAGCAACGATGAAATACTCTCACTGTCTCACAAGGAAGATATCTGGCTGCATGCGCGTGGTACCGCCGGATCCCATGTCATTATTCGTAACAAGGGCCGCCTCGTATGGCCTGATCGAAAGATCATTTTGAAAGCTGCGTCATGTGCAGCTGCCTACTCACGACAATCCGGTTCTTCCCTGGTGCCGGTAATCACGGCAAAAAGAAAACATGTGAGAAAACCGAAAGGCGCACAACCCGGACAGGTGATCGTCACAAAAGAACGGGTTGAATTGGTCGCTCCTGAAAAACCGTGAATGTCAAAAATCCTGAAATTATTCATATATTACAGGATTATGAATAGTTTAAAAACAATTGCCATGACCGGATTTATGGGTTCCGGCAAGAGTGCCATAGGAGCAAGACTGGCTGATCAATTCAAGATTCCATTCCGGGATCTCGACAAGATGATTGAACAGGGAGAACAGCGTCTCATTACAGACATATTCAGGGACAGTGGAGAAACCTATTTTCGTAAGATTGAACGAAATTATTTCGAAAAAGCAGTTTTGGAATCTCCACTGATTCTGGCTCTGGGCGGGGGCGCCATGCAACAGCCGGAGATAGGCGACTACTTGAAGGCTCATGCGATTACCGTCTATCTTGATGTCCCGGTTAAAACTTTGTTTGAGCGTCTGAGAAAATGTCAAAACAGGCCATTGCTGCATGATAAAAGCGGAAAGCTACTCAACGCCGAGGCGCTCATGCACCGCATTTCCCGTCTTCTTGCTGAGCGGGAGCCTGTGTATCGTCGCGCGGATATTACCGTAACTGTCCAGCCCGAATGGACCCAAGAACAAACGACCAAGCAACTGATCAAACAACTCGAATCACATGCTTCAACTGCCATCACTGAAGATAGCTGACACCTGTGAAACCAGGTTCATACTATTTGACGACCTGAAAAATTTATGGATGGAGACTCGAGGTGTGAACACCGGTTCAGATCGATCCGGAGACCATGATAGTAGCGTCAATCGCGATAAGAGCAGTGCCGGTATTCGGGAAAAACATCTTGAATTTACCGGCGATGGCAACATGGCCGAAGATGCACCTGTGCTCCTGATTGTGGATGCCAATGTCAGAAACTCACATGGAGAAATGCTGAAACAGGTTTTTCCAGGCAAATCAACACGATATTTTGAAGTGCCACCCGGAGAAGAGTCCAAAAACGTTGCAACCTGGAACCGTATCATTGACTTTGCTTTTTCGGGTCCGCTCCGCAGAAACACCCCTCTTGTAGCTGTCGGGGGTGGCGTGACCGGTGATCTGGCAGGTTTTGCCGCTTCCGGCCTGATGCGCGGTCTGCCGCTTTATCATGTTCCCACCACACTTTTGGCCATGGTGGACAGTGCAATTGGTGGAAAAACAGGTATAAACCATGCATTTGGTAAAAACACCATCGGTGCCTTTTATCATCCGGAGGCGGTACTGTTCGATACGGCGTTTCTCAATACCCTGCCCCAGCGAGAATGGCTTTGTGGCATCAGCGAAGTACTTAAATACGGTTATATAGCCGATCCCCGGCTGCTTGATCAGGCAACCGCTCTGGCAGACCCGGCATCACGTAGCCAGACCCTGCTGGAAGGGGTTATCAAACAATCGGTACAAATAAAATCAAAGGTGGTAGCTGACGATGCGCGTGAATCTGGCAAACGAGCCTGGCTGAATTTTGGACACACCTTTGCACATGCACTCGAAACCCAGGATAACTACTGCAATATCAACCATGGTGAAGCCGTATATGCTGGTATGATAGCTGCATTGTTTGTTTCCAGAAAACTGGGCTATAATGTTTCAGATGAGCCGTTGATGGCATTGAAAGATTCCTATCAACTTGACCTTGGAGGATACACCAGCGCAGTGGATCGACTCGTTACACTAATGACTCAGGACAAAAAAAACAGAGACAACAGCATTCGACTGGTTCTGGTGAAGGATCATGGCCGGCCTTGCGTACACCCTGTGAATAACCGGAATCTGCTGAGGGAAGCATGGCAATATACGTTCAGGGCACTATCATAAGTAAGATCAATCCGATTCACTTCCTTTAATTTCCATGCATAAAC
>SKXL01000204.1 GCA_007128425.1 Balneolales bacterium
AAAAATACGGTTGAAGGCATCTTTTCCAGCACAAGAAGCGGCACCGGCTATGTGAAAGTGGATGATTGGGACCAGGATATCCGCATCCCCTCAAAAAATACCGGCACAGCACTTGATAAAGACAAGGTCAGGGTGAGTATTCTGCCCAAATCACGCAGTGATCGCGCCGAAGGAAAAATACGGGAAGTTGTCTCCCGGGGAAAAAAATTCTTTGTCGGTACATTTCACAAGGAAGGCAACAATACATACCTGATTATACCTGATGAAAAATCGGCTCAGGTTGAATTTTTTGTTCATCCGGATAACGTTCACGGGGCCCGTCACAACGACAAGGTGACCTTTCGGCTGGTAGACTGGCTGCACCCAAGATCGCTTCCGGAGGCTGAAGTTCTTGAAATCCTTGGCAAGAAAGGGACAAACAATGCATCCGTTCTTTCGATTCTGGCTGAAAATGAATTAAAAGCTGCTTTCCCACCGGCAGTAGAGGAATTCGCCGAGAGTGTAGCGGTCAAAATCCCTGAAAAAGAGTTCAAACGTCGAAAAGATATCCGCAACTGGGAGATATTCACCATTGATCCGCATGACGCCAAGGATTTCGACGATGCCCTGAGTATCAGCATGCGCGACAATGGTAACTACTATCTCGGCGTTCATATTGCGGATGTGAGTTACTATGTACAGCAGGACCGTATTTTGGACAAGGAAGCGGTGGATCGCGGCACAAGTGTATACCTGGTTGACCGGGTTATCCCCATGCTTCCAGAGTGCCTGAGCAATGGCGTTTGCAGCCTGCGTCCCAATGAGGACAAACTCGCATTCAGCTGTTTTATGGAAATAACACCTGACGGTACCCTGGCCGACTACAGTATCGATGAAACGGTGATCAATTCATCCCGTAGATTCACCTACGAGGAAGTCCAGGAAATCATCGACGGGAAAAAGCACGAACACGAGGAATCGATCCACATTCTGGCAAAAATGACATCGATACTTACCGACAAACGTTTCAATGAGGGTTCCATAGATCTGGATACCCCTGAACCCCGGTTCCGACTTGACGAACACGGCAGACCACTGGGCGTTTATGTGAAAGAACGGCTCAAAGCGCACCGGCTTGTTGAGGAGTGTATGCTCATGGCAAATAAAACGGTATCCAGGCATATTGCCAGGCTAAGGGAAGAGCATAAAAATCGTCATAAAAAAGCCGCGAAAAGTCACACAGAGAACGATAAGGATGACAAGTTCGGAAAATTCAACCACCCGTTTCTCTATCGCATTCATGACAGACCCGATCCCGAAAAACTCAGAAATATCGGTGAAAATGTGAGGCCGCTGGGAATCGATTTTTCGGTCAAGGACGGGAAAGTCACCGCGGCAAAAATTAACCGGCTGATCAGGGACGCCGATAAAACGACGCTCAAATATGCCATCAATGAACTGGTATTGCGATCGATGGCCAAAGCCGTTTACAGTCCCAAAAATATCGGACACTATGGACTGGGATTTAAAGAATACACGCATTTTACAAGCCCAATCCGGCGATATCCCGATCTCATCGTACACCGGCTTCTGAAACAATATGCTGCCGGACTCCCTTCCTACAACTTTCAGGAACTGTTATCACTTGGTGATCATTGCAGTGAGAAGGAACGGGATGCTGTAATTGCTGAGCGTGACTCCATCAAACTGAAACAGGTGGAATATATGTCCGGGCACATTGGTGACACATTCGAAGGCGTTATAAGCGGCGTTACGGACAAGGGGCTTTTTGTACTGTTGGACGAAAGCTATTGTGAAGGCATGATTGCCATTCGCGATCTGGATGATGATTTCTATGTTTACGAACAGTCCCGGCACCAGCTGAGGGGGCGTAATCGTGGCAAAACCTTCCGGCTTGGTGATGCTATTCGAGTCAAAGTTACCCGAACCGATCTGGAACAGCGGCAAATTGATTTTATACCCGGTTAATACTACGCTTCAGCCAATACCGTTTGAATACGTATCTGTTTCGTACACCGTGAGCGTTTTTTTTTCGTTATTATAGAACAAAAACCTGCTGAATCAATCGAGTCTCTGAGTTTTGAACTTCAGGAACTTTTTTTATGTCGTTTTACGATTTTACATGAATGTACTCCAGACTCTCCGGCACGTTTTTCTGTTTGGCTATATGAATCCCAAGTTAACTTGAAGAGATGAAATGCCCATGGCGGCTTTTCGCAACACAGAAACATGATTATAATCAACATGGGCATTACTTTTGGCGTCAGAATATAAAATTATAAACACATGAAAGTTACACGTCAGATCCCTCTATCCCGTTTGTTTTACACGGCTTTGCTTCTCATCCTCGGAACCGCATTAACTGCTCCCGACGCTTCAGCTCAATACTTCGGATTCGGTAAAAACCGTGTCCAGTATTCCCAGTTTGACTGGCGCTTCATCCAGTCCGACCATTTCGACGTCTATTACTACGAATCAAAAAATTACTACCTGGCCGAATTTACCGCCAAGAGTCTCGAAGCCGCATACGCTCAGCTCAGCCAGGATTTCCGCCATCAACTCAACGATCGGATCGCTGTAATTATCTACGATTCACACACAGATTTCAGTCAAACAAATGTGGTCCCGCTCCCGGTGGATGCCCAGGGTATCGGCGGGGTGACGGACAAATTCAAAAACCGAATCACGATCCCATTCATGGGCCACTACGGGGATTACCGCCAGGTACTCCATCATGAACTGGTTCACGCCATGTTCAATGATATGTACTATGGCGGATCCATCCAGGCCATCATTCAAAATAACATACAGCTTGTCATCCCGCTTTGGTTTGAAGAAGGTCTGTCTGAATATGTATCGCTTGGATGGGATACCGACACGGATATGTTCATTCGTGAAGCCGTCATGAACAATAATATGCCACCCATTCCGCAATTGCGTGGATTCATGGCCTATCGTGGCGGACAGGCTTTCTGGAACTTCATTGTGGAAGAGTATGGCCGTGAAAAGATCGGTGAAATTCTGCAGCGTGTACGTCAGACCCGAAGTGTGGAAAACGGCCTGCGTCAATCGCTTGGCCTGGACATGTCGGAACTTAATGAACGGTTTCAGGACTGGCTTCGTAAAATCTATTTTCCCGAAATAGCCATCAGGGAAGATTTAAGGGAAATCGGCAACCTGATTACCGATAACAGATTTCGAAGGGCGTACAACACCAGTCCGGCAGTGTCCCCCAGCGGAGACCGGGTAGCCATGATCTCAAATGCCAGAGGTTATTTTGACGTAATTGTTCTGAATGCCCGTGACGGCAGTCGTATTAAAACCCTGATCCGTGGCGAAGACAATGTCGACTTTGAGGAATTGAATATTCTGCGACCGAATTTGACCTGGTCGCCTGATGGACGGAAAATTGCACTGTCTACCCGATCCGGGGGATCTGTTGATCTCGCCATTGTCGATTACCGCACGGAAGAAGTTCAAAAAATCGTATTTCCACAGCTTGACGCCATTGGTTCGGTGGCATGGTCGCCCGACGGAAAAAAGATCGCATTTCAAGGCAACGACGGTCCCTTTACGAACATCTATGTATATGAATTGGAAACAGGAGATTTTATAAGTGCAACAAATGACGTATTCAGCGATTGGGATCCTGCATGGTCCAATGATTCGGAATATCTGCTGTTTGCATCGGATCGCGGTCCGCATACCGAAGTGAATTCGTTTCGCACCGATTATAATGTGCTGTTGAACCCGAATATAAAACAGAGCGACATTTACATGCTCAGACTGGGTTCCAGTCGTGCAACCCGGCTTACAAGTACACCTAACTGGAATGAATACCGGCCCATTATGACACGTGACGGCCGTATGATTTATATTTCGGATCAGAATGGCATACCCAATGTGTATGAGATGGATCTGGAAACAAGGACCAGCTATGCCCTGACAGATCTTATCACCGGCGTCATGCAGATGTCTATCAGCGCCGATGGTAATTTGCTGGCCATCAACTCCTTTAACAGAGGGTTTGTACATATTTTCACCCTGGATACTCCTTTCGAGCGACGCAAGGTTGAACCGCTGCAGCGAAATCACTGGGCAGAACGAAGACTTCGTGAGCCTGCCGAGCAGCGCGTTCCCGCGCTCGGTATCGCCTTCAACATGTTTGAAGACGATCTGCAAAGAATGAGAGCC
Source organism: Balneolales bacterium (assembly GCA_007128425.1). GTDB lineage: Bacteria > Bacteroidota > Rhodothermia > Balneolales > Natronogracilivirgulaceae > SKNL01. Next base: position 4,195 of record SKXL01000204.1, read on the forward strand.
ACAGAACTGGTTCGCCAGACATCAACCATCATTGACCTGATCAGGGAGGAAGAAGCCGACCGGCTCCCTGAAGATGATGAAGTAGAAGAAGAACCGGACACGGAAGACACCGACGAGGATATCATCGATTTTCGTAATTATGTGTTCGGAGAAGGACTGGAGGATCTGGTTAGCACAACCCACCTTGAAAAAGCAAGGGAAGAACGAGTAACCCGGACTGAAGATGGTCGTTTTATACCCCGAAAGTACCGTCTTGAGTTTTCACCGGACATTACATACGCCGCTGGTGGCGTTTCAACCTTTTATGGTACATACGCACTTGCCGCCTTTACATTTTCCGATCTGCTGGGCGATCATCGTATCAACCTCATTACCAACTTGCAATTTGATCTGCGTAACAGCGATTACCAGGTGAGTTACGGCTATTTTGCCAATCGTACCAACTACCTGATCCGGTATTTCCATACATCCCGGAACTTCCTGGTTTTTAGTCCGGGTCTGGATGGTATGGGCGATTTTGAGCAGGTGCGTTTCCGTTTTTACGGTGCTGGACTGCAGTTCCAGTACCCGATAAATAAATTTACCCGGATTGATTACGGAGCCAGCTTCATTAACATATCGCGAGACTTCAGCCTGGTTCGCGGCGGTGTTTCAGACTCAGAAGACGCATACTTCCTGTATCCTGAAGTTACATTTACCCGTGACCTTACAAGGCCCGGCTTCCTGTCACCTCTTTCCGGTACCCGCTACGCCCTTAGTGTTACGGGAAGTCCGCCTTTTTCATCGGATGTTATAGGATTTGCATCTTTGCTTGGTGATGTGCGTCGCTACTTCCATCTTGGAATGGGTTATGTGTTTGCTTTCCGGGGTTCCGGCGCCGCTTCCTTCGGGCCTGATGCCCAGAACTTTTACATGGGCGGCATGCAGAACTGGATAAACTTCAGATGGGCAGAAGGATCGCTTCAAAGAGATCGGCTTGAAGACATATTTTTCACGCTTCCGGCACTTCCTCTGCGAGGTCATTTCTTCAACTCTGCCATCGGTAATCGATTTGGTCTGTTTAACGCCGAATTCAGATTCCCCCTGATTGCTGCAATGTTGCCCGGTCCCATCCCCATCATCCCATTATACAATATTCAGGGCACGGCATTTGTCGATGTGGGTGCCGCGTGGGACGGGGCCAGTCGCGATGCCGTACTGGCAGGTTCAGGTTTCGGTCTTCGGACAATTCTTCTTGGCCTGCCTTTCCGATACGACCTGGCATGGCCATACGATGTCGAAAATGGAACCGGCTTTGGCCGGAGAGTTCATTATTTCAGCATTGGCCTGGATTTCTGAACCATTGCAGGTCTGGACTTATGAATAGGGGCGAATGGCGTGCAGCACGTTATCTGGACCGACCGCTTTCAAGTTGCAAAAGCCGGTCTGCCTGGAGCCTGGGATCCCGGTAATATACAAGTGAGGTGTACTCCTGGGCCGTTGATGCAAAACTGGCATCAAGCCGAAGATCATCAATTCGACCTTTTTCAACGATGGCATATTTATAGTCGTATTCGCCCTCCTTGATAAGCGCCCGTCCGGTGTATGAGTCGGTCGAACTTTGATACTCCAATCTGTTATCCTCTTTGATGGTCCAATTGTTGAACGGGCCGTATAGGTAGATGGGCAAGTCCGTTGCTTCGCGAACGGGCAATTCAAGCTCAAAATGTACATCAGCATAACGGGCGCGAAGATCATCTCTCGGCAATCCATGAGCAACAGGCGTTCGTCTTGCCGGATTTACATCCAGATTGACCACATCCCGGAACAACCAGACCTGCGGGGGTATCGTTTCGCTGCGAACCCGGACAACTTCAGGTCCGCCGGCATCGTATCTTCTCAGATCCAGCTGTCGAAATTCATACACGCCAACAAATGAGTAGGGTCGTGAAATATACGCACGGTACACGCCCGACTCCGACATATCTTCCTCGTCGGCCTCTCTGGCACGACCCCAGAACCGGTTTTGCACAAACAGCATTTTCAGATCTGTAATCGGTGAAATGACATAGGAGGGATAAACATATCTGGCAAATGGCTGATGATGTACGTGATAACGTGAATCCAGTCCGTAAAGCTCTTCAAGACTGAATTCCATGCGTCCCGTGTTTTCATGCACAAAAAAAGGTACGGAAAACAAGACTTGTGAGGATTCGTATTCCATGACCTCCATCAGGTAATTGCCACTCAGGCGAAGCTGCATATTTTCGTTTGGAAACCGGTAGCGGTAATGCATGTAGTGAGGGTCCTGGACACTGCTGGGCTGCGCTCTTTCAATCAGGTCCTCACGGTAGCCTCTCAGGAAGTAGTCCGTCATCAATTGACTGTCGGACCAGTCCGAGTTTCGATGGCGCACACGTACGCGAAAAAGCCGGGCTGTGCCGCCCAAAACGTCAAACCGAAGTGTCAAATAGTCGCTGCTGCCAAGCTGGATTGCGGGCAGCGACTGTTTTCGGGAGCCCCGGTATACCTGAATGCTCCTGATATGAGAGGGTGGAGCTACCTGTCCCTTGACCATGGGACTGTTTTCGAGCTGAGCAGGTGCATCAAAACTATCCGTATTTCGGACTCGCTCCACCGTGCAACCTGTAAGTAGTACAATCAAAAAACAAGATAATAATAATCTGGAAGTGATATAATCTGAACAAGGATACATTTTGTAATATAAAAATGAGGGGATGAGTACCAGCGATGCCTCATCTGTACTTGAGGATGTTAACCTGACCTGGAAAAAGTGCCTCATGAGCTAAAGCGTAAACCGCCCATGATATACCGTAACGGCCGGTCCATGAAGAACGATATTGTCAAATACAGATTCATACTCGCTTCGGGTATGGACAAAAGAGACTTCAAGTGGGCCGCCGGGACATTCAATCTGGATATAATGCTCCCTTGTGCCAGATTTTTCATCAGGCGTTCCAGGGCTTGAGTTTATAAAAATGTGTGCAATCGCAGTGGCAATGGCTCCGGTACCGCATGCCAGAGTCAGATCTTCAACACCCCGTTCGTACGTAACAAGCTTCAGGCTGTTCTGGTTGAGAATGGATGCGAAATTGACATTGGTACCGGCCGGAAACAAGTCGATTCGGTTTCGAATGTCTCTGCCGATTTTTCTGAATATTGTTTCAGAGGTTTTCAGGTATCTGGGTTCAATCGAAACCACATGTTCGGTACCCGTATAAATTACCAGCCACTTTGTGCCATCAATGTTTTTTTTTACAGGTACTGGCTTTACCGGAAACCGAATGGATACGTAATTTTTATGCACTTCCGCCTCATAACGTTGTTTTCCGACAGAAAAAACAAGTTTGTCGGACAATCCGATGTCTTTTGCAAAGCGGGCAAGACAGCGTGAACCGTTTCCGCACATCCCGGCCTCAGACCCGTCTGCATTCAGATAGTGCATTGTAAAATCGGAATCAACCGAGTTGCCCAACATCAGAACGCCGTCGGCACCTATACCGGTTCTTCTGTGGCATAATTCAGGTGTACGACGACGGATTTCTTCAAACGGAAAGTCCGAATTCCGGGCGTCCAAAACAATAAAATCATTTCCTGCGCCGTGCATTTTAACGAAATCTACACTTGCTGGACCAATGTGTTGCGACATAGGGTTTAGATTTAGATCTACACGGCAAGGTGCAGCTTGTTCATAATTCTCTGATTTTTCCGAGAGCCGGCATATGCTTCCATTCTTCCGCGGAGTTCACGGCCGCATCCGAACCCCGCATCCAGGCCGAAAAACGATTTGCCATTACGGTAAACAGCAATCTGGGCTGAACATTTTGAGAAAGCAACGATCGAGCCTCCTGTAATGTTTCGAGCATATTTTCGATCCTTGCATCTTTCAGGCTCGAACAGAATTTCCGGATCACATCAATACGGTCACTGTTGGTAATCAATGATTCATCTGCGCCGGCTGAATACAGGGCGATGTCCCTCAGGAACATCTCAATCATGTTAATGATAGCCAGTTGGCCCTCCTTGTTGTACTCAGTCTGCCATTTCTGGCTGATGTCCAGAATACGGCCGACATCCATTTTGTATGACACTCGCAGAAAACGGATAATATCTTCACGGTTGGCATCCAATGTTTCTAGATCATAAAACCGGGTATAACTGTAATTCCCCCCGGCAATACGTGACAGGAAGCGCGCATCCGATTCTGCCATGCCATCGAATGTAATGAGTCCGTCGTATATTTCATCCGGATGCAACGGCTGACAAGGAAGCAGCTGACAACGTGATATGACGGTTGGAAGCAGCCCGTTGATATGGTCTGTAGTGAGAATGAACATAACATGCTCCCCGGGCTCTTCAAGAAGCTTCAGAAATGAATTGACCACTTCCTTGCGCATGCTCTCGATATTGGTAATGATCACGATATTTCTTCTGCCTTCGTTTGGCCTGAGATAAGCCGCCCGGCGTACTTCCGAATTGAAATAGTCAACAGAATAGAACGCCCTGCGGTTTTTGCTGTCATCCTGTGCCGTAAGAGAGGGACGCATTGCAAAGTCAACTATTTCGTAGGGATCTTCGGCCAGGAGCTCAACACGAGCTCTGAGTTCATCTCTGGTGACATTGGACGGAAGCGGTAGATATACATGAATATCCGGATGATAATACCACGATCTTCGATCGGATAGCGTACCAGGAGCCGGTTCACCAAGATGATCAATGCCGTTAATCGCTTCTGCAAACGCCAGAGCCAGTGCCTTCTTTCCAGAACCAGGCTGTCCACTGATTAGATAGGCATGACTGATCCGGTCCTCTTCAAGGATACGCCACATCTGACGACGCAGTCGTTCCTGACCAATAAGTCTGCGGGATCCGATAATGCCGCTGCTTTCTTTAGCTGATGATTTTCCCGAATCCGTGACAGGTGTATTGCCGTGTTTTGACATAAACGAAATTTCAGTCTTCCCAAAGATTGTCAAATAGTACAAAAGATGCCGATATGGTTACGCCGGTAAAACCTGCAAGCGCCGCAAGATCGTTGACATAGTCCGGATCTCCGCTGCCACCGTCAAAGACAAAACCAGTGATACGGACCAGAATCAGCATGAGTGGTATCAGCAAAGGCAGGGATAACACAGGAAATACCGCACCCTTTCGTGTTGCCTGGGATACCAATGCACTGAGCATGGTGGTTGCTCCGGCAAGTCCGGCCGAACCAAGGATCACAACCACCAAAAGCAGTGCCGGTCGCTCAATATCCATATTTACCATCAATATAAACAAAGAAACCGTTACGACTGTAATAATAAGCGTTAGTAGAAAATTGTAAATTAGTTTACCAATATACACACTAATAGCAGTTGCGTTGAGCCTCAGCAGGTCATAGGTATTGCGTTCGCTTTCACTGGTGAAAACACGGGCGAGTGTGGTAAGAGATGCAAAGAGCACAATGATCCAGATGAGCCCGCTTTGAACGTTTACAGTCAGTAAATCAGCACGAAGTGAAAAAAGAACAATCAAAAGAGTCGACAAAATGAATGCGAGAACGGTGCTGATACCGAACCGCGATCGCCACTCAAGACGAAAATCCTTTAAAAAAACAGCAAAAGAGTGGTAAATGACAGACATGTATGATCAGGTAACAGGTTATACTAAAAGTAATACCGTATCAGTTTTAATGCCAATATCTTTTGTGATATAAGCCGCATGATCTTTATATTTGATAAGTTTTTTTGGGTTTGTAATTGAGAAATTTTCATGAAAATCAGTGATCTCCTGGACACCACGAATGTGATTCCCGATCTGTCGGCCGGCAGCAAAGAGGAAGCCATCAATAACCTGGTCGATACCCTTGGATCCAGGCTTGACAAGGAAACCATCGCATCTGTTCGAAAAGCTGTGATGGAGAGGGAAAGCATCATGTCAACAGGTGTCGGCAAAGGACTTGCCATTCCACACGGAAAATGCCGGCAGTTGTCGGAAACCTATGCAGCGTTCGGAAAACTTCGAAAACCGGTCAACTATGACTCTATTGATGGCGAACCGGTGGTAATCCTGTTCTTGCTGGTTGGACCTGAGTCGCAAAACAGCATACACATAAAAATGTTGAGTCGCATATCCCGTCTGCTTAACAGCTCATCATTCCGTGAGAAACTGCTGAAAAGCAACGAATCTGAGAAAATCCTCGAACTGTTCCAGTCCGAGGAAGAGCATTTTGTTCGGATCTGAACCGCTCAAACGGGTTCTCCTTTATGGCCAGAAATATTATTGATGGAAAAAAAGTTGCGGGTTTACTGCGCCAACAGGTGCGAGATGATGTTCGTGAATGGGTTGGACGTGGAAACCGTCCGCCCATGCTACAGGCGATTCTGATCGGCAATGACCCGGCTTCAGGAACCTATGTAAGAGCAAAGACCAAGGCATGCAAGGAAGTAGGCATAGAGTCGGAAACGGTAACTTTTCCCGATACCATGTCAGTCAGGGAGTTGAAAGAGGCGATTAACTCTTATAACAACGACGATAACATTGATGGGATACTGCTCCAGCTTCCGTTGCCCGGACACCTTCACCCAAGCCAGGTCATTGAAACCATCGATCACCGCAAGGATGTGGATGGCTTTCACCCAATGAACGTCGGGCGTCTCGCTGTCGGCCAGCCCACCTTTCGGTCATGCACACCTGCCGGAATACTTGAGTTGTTTCGATATTACAGTGTAATGACAAAAGGACGACACGCCGTCGTTGTCGGTGCCAGTAATATTGTCGGATCACCACTCTCCATCATGCTTTCACGTGAAAATGACTCGGGTAAAGCGACCACCACACTCTGTCACAAATACACACGCGACCTTACCCGTCACACGATACAGGCCGACATACTGATCGTGGCCGTCGGATCACCCGGACTCATAACCGGACAGATGGTTAAAGAGGGAGTGGTTGTTATTGATGTCGGCATCAACAGGATCTCCGATTCCTCAGGGGATAAAGGATACCGCCTTGTTGGAGACTGCGATTTTGAAAGCGTAGCTGAAAAAGCCAGTCTGATTACACCGGTACCAGGCGGTGTCGGACCTATGACCGTGGCCATGCTCATGAAAAACACACTGCTTGCAGCAAAAAAATCAATCTACCCGAGTGACAGCTTGTGATGTCTCCTGTCAGCTGCCCGGCAGATTTGCCATTAACAGTCACCAGCAGCATCCTGTATTGAGCCACTCTGGCAAAAAAACCTGAAAAATCGTCGGGTTGATCAACCGGAATCCTCATTTTTCTCATCTTCCCGCCCCGGCAATATGGTCAGTTTTGCCGACAGGACTTTTCGGATTTCATCAATATTTTTTGCAGAAGCAAGTTGCGTTTTGATGTCATTGCTCCCTATCAGTCGGCCCAGGCGGTTCAGAATGAGCAATCTGCGCTGAACACTCATGTGGGTGGGGCTCAGCAGAATGAACATGATATTCACCGGTTCATCCATTGCCACTGACTCGAAACCATTTTCATTGATTGCAAGAAGCAGCGATGGCTTGTTCACATAATGAGTACTCAAATGCGAAAGCATTACCCCGGGAAGGTCACTGGGCATGTTGTCCGGCTCTATGACCTTCAGCTTTTGTGCAATTTCTGTAGAGACATCTGCCCGGTCGGAGAATAGGGCGGAAACCATTTTGTCAATGGCGTTGCTCGCACTCGTATCATTGTCAGTGGCAATAAAAATGTGATTGGCCGATATATCAGGAAGCAGGGGGGATTCATCAAAACGAAGTACTGCCGTCGGTTTTTTATGCTCTTCCACCTCAGCCGGATAAACTATGATGAAATTCTCGGGCTTTACTTCAAGGATGATCTGTCCGGGAAGTCGTTCAAAGCTTGGCTGCCAGGCAATGCCTCCGCGGCGTGAACTGAACAGGATTACCAGGTCGTGGTCATCGTAATGCTCCCTGATGCTGTCTGTTACCTTGTTCCAGTTGTCAACGATCTGATATCTTGCGGAAAGTTCGGGTTTCTGCTTCTCGATAAAAGGTCTAATCAGCGACAGGTTGCTTTCTGCTGCCAGTACAAATAATTTCGCCCCCAACTGATTAACCAGTTTTTTTATGGTCTGAAAACTGTTTCCAAAACCCGGTTCATATTGAGCCATGGGCGGGACCGCCAGAATCACACGTTCCACGGTATTGATGGGCTGGTCAATTTTTGATACAAGTATGGTCTCATCGGACTGCTCCATGAGCTGATCCAACACCGAACCAAAAATTCGTTGTCGCGTATTGACAACACCGTTCCAGCCGATTACAATATCGGAAATACGAAGTTCCCGGGTCGCCCGGATGATCCCGGAGGCCACGTTGAAATCCACCCGGGTTACAGGAATTACAGGCACATCTGCTGCTGCGGCGTGGACCACAGCATGGCTAAGCAGCTTTTCGCCGGATGCTACAGCCGCCTCTACATAGCGCGTTTCCCGGGCAACAGTTAACGGAAAAATGGGCTCCGTACTGTTATTCCCACGAATCATAATGGCAATATCCATTAGTGCTTCCGAAGTATTGGGATTGGATAGTGGAACGAGGATTCTTTCCGGCGTATCGGATACCTTAAGAGATGCTTTCTCTTCTGCCGCAACAACACGCCTTCCGTACAAATCCACCAGATACGGACCGACAAAACAGCTCGCCATTATCAGAATTATCACGGCATTTACGGCAAGTTCATCGAAAAGGGCAAGCTCATAGCCTATAAGTGTTACCGCAAGTGTGGCTGCTGCCTGCGGACTGGTAAGACCCAGCATCACCCACCCTTCATCACGAGTCAGCCGGAAGTAGCGTTGCGCTGCTTTGGCAGCCAGCTGTTTGCCGACAATTACAAGAAGAAAAAAAAGCAACGCTACAAGCCAGACGTCAACAGATGCAAGTACGCTAATATTCACTAGCATGCCAACCGATATCAAAAAGAATGGGATAAACAACGTATTGCCGATAAACTGTACCCTGCTCATCAACGTGCTGTTTTCAGGTACGAGGCGGTTCATACTGAGTCCAGCCAGAAAAGCACCAATGATGGCTGCCAGACCTACGAGCTGGGCAATATACGCCGTGACAAAAAGGATGGTCAGTAGAAAGACATATTCAATATTGGTTTGATCCCTGACGGTGCGGAAAAACCAGCGCCCGAATCTCGGTAGTGTGAAAATCATCATCAGCAAGTAGACTCCTACGGATCCGACGAACGTAAGCCAAAAACGGAGATTGATTTCTCCGTGAACCGTCGCTGCAACAACGGCCAGTATGGTCAGGGAAAGGGCATCAGTGACGATGGTGGCACCAAGACTCAGCGTAACGGCCTTGTTTTTTCCAATACCAAGACGATTGGCTATGGGATAGGCAAGCAGGGTATGAGAGCCAACTATGGCGCCAAGTAAAAGAGAACTTTCCAGGGAATAACCGAGCAGCGGTGGAGCCAAAAGCATGCTTCCACCCAGGGGAAGCCCGAAAGAAATCACCCCGAATGATATGCTTTGCCCACGGGATTTGTTGAACTTTTCGAGATCGATGGATATGCCGGCAATGAACATCAGGTATAGCAACCCCACGGTACCCAGCAATATCATGGTTTCATCTCGCTCTATGAGTCCGAGAGCTCCGGGTCCAACAATGGCACCAGCGATTATCAATCCAACAATGGCTGGAATTCGCAGCTTGTCCGCCATCAATGGAACAGTAAGAATAATGACCATAACCAGTGCGAATATGAGCACAGGATCATTGATGGGAAGATCGAGAAGTTCCGAAAAATTCATATGGTCGAATCAAATTGAGTTACCCGTCCATGTTCGGCAGATACGTCATGGACAGGAAACCTCCAAACATAACAAAAAAATGGGTTACCCTGAATGGCGTTTCGTTTAGCCGATCAAAAAAAAGTAAAAACAGGGTGTCACTATGTTGTCACACCAGCGCTGTAGTTTGCCTGTGAACAAAACAAAAAACCATAAATGTGACTGATTATGAATACCGCACTGACCCTTGACAACACGGCAGAAAATCTGAAATCACCAGAATCCGGCGAAAATATTCGCCGAATATCCCTTATCACTGGCAATCAGATTACCAATGTCGATGTATTTGCACTATTCGGTTGGAATGACCTCCCGGAACAGCTTAAAGATGCCATCCGCTCAGACCTGGAGGCGTATCGCGATGAACTGCTCGGGCTGTATTCAACCTGCGACAATGGCGTAAAAAACAGGAGAAAATCGGTGTCATACTGGATAAGAGCGTACCGCGACGGCATCTGCTCGGAGCAGACAGCTGCAGCCGCCCTGTCTTCCAGTTTAGCATAACATTCAACACCCATGCAACGGCACCCAAATAAGCACTGGAATAGAGCATATTGTGTAATTGAAAGCAGCTTGTCACTGAGTGACGATGCAGAGCCGATAACTTGTTTATGGCAAGGCTGGAATAGCTGCAGGTTTCAAAAGCGGCGTTGCAGCACCATTAGCCGGAATATAAAAGTATCCAGGCAGTATGCGCGTTTATGCTCCCCGAAAAAGAGGTAAAGTATGCGGGTCAAAAATCCGGAATGGGTCAACCGGAGCAGATTCCCTATTTGCTGTTTTTTATTCACCGGCAGCACACAGATCGATTGTTTATTGATGAGCGTCTTCCGGTCACGCGACGATTCTATATCACCGGTGGCATTGTTGGTATGCGCTGCGTAAAGCCGGGAAAATGCTTTTGCCTGACGCATGATGTGAGATACGGACCAGCCGCGTTCATTCATGGCTGCTAATCTCTTTTGCAACGCCCGCCAATAATTAACAGCTACGGGCGTAGTGCTTTGTTCATGTCTTCGGAAGATGATAACAGGCTCGGGGTCGTAGGTAATGGCTCCAAAACCACTGGCCAGCAGGTAGCACCACCAGTCGTGCATGATGATGTCTGAGAACGGATCATTTTCTTGTTTGATCGCGGTACCATGCAAGAGACATGTGCGAAGCGCCTGATTGATTACCATGGTACAGCCGACAACCTGATTTTGAACAAGGGCATTTGCAAAACCGGTTCGCACAGGGGCCGTGCTTGTCGTCCGCTTGCCGCTGCGCTGATCTTCCAGCCACTGACCGGCATGATAAAGAAAAGGTTTATCACCATCTGTTTCGTTGGTCTGATGATTTTTGATGGCTGTGGCTGCACGCTCTAGCTTCCGTGGAAGCCAGACATCGTCCTGATCACAAAAAGCGTACGCGTCATATTCGTTATGTATCACGGTCAAAAGGGTGAGGAAACTTCTGACCGCCCCGATATTCCCGCCAGATTTTACCCAAACCCTGTTCCTGCTGGATTTATGTTCCATTTGTTTTGCAAAATCTTCGAGCAGACCAACGGTTCCATCATCAGAGCCATCATCACGCACCCAGAGGTCCCAGTGCAACCAGGTCTGACGCTTCAGGCTCTTCAGCAGTTCGGGCAGAAATTTTTCGCCGTTCCAGGTTGACAGAACGATGGCGATACGAAGAGGGGAATTCTCATCGATTTGATGGTGTACGTTTTTTCCCGGATTTGTCATGTGTTATTTTTTGCAGTCCCTTGATTTCAGCAGCTGTTGAAGAACATGATCGATGTCGGCTGTAAATCGCTTGGATGAAAAACTCCGTCGGGCATATTCAGATGCTTTTTTGATAATTTCAGAACGCAATACAGGTGAATCCACCATTTTCTTTATTTGATAAACCAAATTCCCAATGTCACCGGACCGATAAAGAAGACCGGTTTCTCCGTCTTTGATAATCTCGGGCAAGGCACCGTTGTCGGAACCGATGACAGGACAACCGCTGAACATGGCCTCAACTGCCGTTCTGCCGAATGTCTCTATTCTGGAGGTAATTAGCAGTATATCGGCACGGGCCATTTCACGCTCAATGGCATCCGAATATCCCTTCAGACTCACTTTTTGCCCCAGACCGGCAGCAGAAATTTTCTTGTCAAGCTTATTTAGTTCGGCAGGGGAGCCGGATCCGTAAATGTCCAGGGTCACGGTGTAACCGTCATCGGTGAGCCTTTTTATTCCATCAATTGCTTCTTCATAATTCTTGACCGGGCTGATACCACCTGCCATGAGTAATCGGGTTGAAGTTCTGTTACTTCGGCCTCTGTTCTCAGCCAAATTATCAGCGGTCCGGGTTTGAATAATCTCAAATCCGTTCTGTACGACTTTCATTTGTATCTCTGAGAAAGCGTTGTTTTTTTTTGCGATACCGGATTCACTTATAATCATACTTTTCAGTTTGTCATGCAAAAACTCAGAGTTGCAGATCAGACAGTCAGCTGTTTGTGCAATCAAGCGGTATGAAGGTCGTTTGCCCATATCAAACAAACCAAACCCCAGGTCTTTTTCACCGGGCAATTCACGTGCATGCCAGATGTGCAAGGG
>SKXL01000034.1 GCA_007128425.1 Balneolales bacterium
CGGCGTACTTTTCGAGTTTGTCCAGGGCCACCTGAGAGACATCGACGGCGGTCACATCACATCCCGCATTGAGCAAAAACAGCGTATCCCTCCCCTCTCCACAGGCCAGATCAAGAGCCGTCCCGGTCATACCCGAATGTTCGATAAACTCCTTGAGTTCGACTGACGGTGCGAGTCCGAAATTGGGATCATCGCTGGTGGAATAGAATTCGTCATAATCTTTGTATTTTGTCATGAGCGTTCCATGAATTAGTTGTCGGTTCCCCCGGATAAGTCAACCGGGACCAGTGTTCCCGGACCAGTTCCCCGGGACCAGTTCCACCGCAAAAATCCCGATCGTTCTGTTCCCTGATGACCATGATTTTTTCGTAATTTGTGCTTTGTGGATGATCATTCCCTTCAGCATCTTTAACGGGCTGGTCGGTTACTCCGTGTGGGCGAAATTCGAACCTGTCAACATTCAGCAAATCTGGAGGTCTGTCACACCCCGGCTGGATCTGCTGAGGTCACCCTGGAATGATTAAAATTCTGCAAGGTCAGGGTAATCTGTGTCAGGCAGGCGCCTCAGGTGATTTCTGAGTAGATGGTGCGCCCGTTCCCGGCCCATTTCCGCACCCACGTCAAGGCCCGTGCGAAAATGAAAGCCGTTATAGACACGCGAATGCAAGCAGTCTGCTACTGCATCATCAATCGATTCATAGGATCTTCCGGCAGAAAATCCCTCAGGAGTGCTTCCGGACCGGCGTGTATAATTGAAATACGGCGTTCCGAACACATCTTTCATAACTATTGCTCCTCCAGCACATAGCGTGGAAAGTGCCGCCGGGTAATCCGGATGCGGAGCGGTTGTCATCTCCGGCTCCCAGTCAGGATCGGGCTGTGTCCCGGGATTGTCGTCCCGATCCGCATTGCGAATAGCCGTGTATGGACGCCAATAGGCATACTCGTATTTTGCATCAAACACGGAAATGAGTCCGTCGAAATTGTCTATGGCCAGAAGTGCAAAGAGACGGGCAGCACTCCAGAGGTTCATTTCATGCTCCATAACATAAGTGCGTGAGAAATCGGGATAGGCGACCGTTGGATATTCTGCGAACCAATACCCGATCTGGGTTTTGTCGTCTGTTCGATACTCACTGCCCTTTCTGCCGAGGCGTTTCACTTCGTTGAAATCCGAGGCATAGCGCTCACTGTCAACTGCAGGTGGTGGGCCCGGTCGAAACTGATCGGGAGCGGTCATGCTTAATGGCTCTGTATCCGGCCATCCGGTACCGATAGGTTCCTCAAAGGGCGGCGTAATTCGATAAGAACCAGGCTCATCACGCGGTATAAATTCTCCTTGTGAGTCGTAATTATCATCTTCACGCAATGTCAGAATAGCTGTGGCTGCTGCACTGCCAAGCCGGATCCCTTTTTTCTTGTCCGCTCCATCAGGAACCCGATCGAGCCAACGCTGATGAAGCTCGGAAATGGCTTCCGCATGGCCTGGATAAATCTCAGTCATCACATCATGTGCGGCCTGAGAAGCAGCAATCACAGGATGAGCATCCGGATGCGATGCATGGTATGCATATTGTTCGTAGACCGGTACAATGGCATTAAGGGCATCATGAACGGCCAGATGCATTAACGGGACAGAGCGGTGGCTGAGCAGGGTCTGGTACTGATCGACTTCGGCAGCTGTAGCCACAACCAGCTCGTTCCAGTCAACGACGACACCGGCATCCGGATCGTTCTGTTCGTTCTCTGAATTCAGTACAAAAATCACACTTAGTATGGGCAGGATGGCTCCTGCATAATTTATTCGTTTCATCTTGGTACCTCCTTCGTTGCAAGTTCTGAGTACTACTGTTTATCAGCCAGAATCATCACCGTCTCCATCGGAAATACGACTCCCTGATCGTCCTGATACTGTTCAAGGGATTGATTTAAATCGCCGACCAGCTTCCTCAATGTTTCCGGTTCCAGCGATTCGATATCTCCGGCAAGAGGTGAACTGGCGGCTTCCTGTCTTAAAAACTCCTCTGGTGACGGAAACCGCACGGCGATGATTTCCAGGTGGCGTGAAATGTCCTCAAACCCGGCGTTTTCGACCATGTTCCGGATCGCTTTTGGATCCCATTCAGGAAATGGAGCACGCATCATGGTTCCGGCTGAATCACCGACATGTTCTTCCAGTTTATCTGCCAGAATCTTGAACGCCGGATTATAATTAATCGATCGCATGATGTTGAGGGCCAATGTACCCTCTGGTTTCAAAACCCTGTACATCTCCTCCAGTACCTGTTGCGGTTCCGGAAAAAACTGCATCCCCTGCTGACAGAACAGATAATCAAAGCGATCATCCTCAAATGGCATCTGATGAGCATCACCCTGTTGCCAGGTCAATTCCAACCCCGACTTTTCCGACAATTGCAATGCCTGTTCCAGCATCTCCCGGTTGTTATCCAGTCCGGTTACACGAATCCCATTATTTACCTTTGACGATATCGTTCGTGCTACAATTCCCGTCCCGCATGCAACATCAAGAATGTCACTATCCGGTGCAGGTGATACCAGGGCTGTCAGTGTTTCCGCCCAGGGTTTAAAAAATCCGGGAACGAGATATTTCTCATAAGCTGCCGGGCTGTTATCGCTTATTTGCCATGTTTTTACATCTGCATCTTTCATAATAACCTCCTGAATCCTTCACTTTCTTTATTTCTCTTCTTACTCGTATTGATTCATAATCTCGATTGTGGTATTCTGTAAGTGGTCAGTATATAGACCGGTTGTCATATAATATAGACCGATCATCATACTATTTCAAGTACCATTCAACATTATTGCCATGGCAGCAAACAATACACGCAAAAAAATGATTGAGACCACGGCCAGGTTGGTTCAGGCCAAAGGCTATCACGGAACCAGTTTAAACGATATTCTGAAGGAATGCGATGCACCGCGTGGCTCACTTTATTTCCACTTTCCCGAAGGCAAAAAGGAATTGGTCCTGGAGGCCATGAAAGCCGGAATTGAACAGGTCAACGAAGCCATCAAAACAAGCCTGGACAGCGTAGAAAACCCGGCAGACGGAGTAATGTCGGTTTATCTCATACTTGCACAAACCATGGAAGAATCCAACTATCGCATGGGATGCCCGGTATCTTCTGTTGTTCTTGATCTGCCGGATATTGAGTCGGAACTGGCCGAAATCTGCAGGGAGGCGTATCGCAAGTGGACTCAAATGTACTGTGATGCATTCATGCGTGCTGGTATTGCCCCTGCCCGTGCATTGCGCCTGGCCAAGGCGGTTCAGGCTGCGTCAGAGGGGGCAATCCTGATGTCCCGCAGTGAGCGAACGGTTACACCCATTGAGGAAATTGGAAAAGAAATGGCGGTGATGATATCGAATGTGGACGCTCAGAAGCCAAATCTGAAAAATATCCGAAAAACGGAGGATTCTCCGGATGCTTAAAAAAGATAGATTTACACAATGGATGAGTTCCAACTTTTTCACATAACAGCATTCATCCTTCAACCCTCATCCAGATAATTACTGCCCCAGTCTTTCCTTCCATCGAAATAGGCTCCATGAAACCCATGCTCATTTATCAATTCCACGTTCAGTCTGTAAGCACGAGTAAATGTTCCGTTACCCTTGACCGCCAGTCTGTAGTAGGTTTCCCCTTCTTTATAAATGGCAACCTGCTCTCTTCCATATAAGGATGCTACAACATTGACATTCCTTTTGAGGTCTTCCAGTGAAACACTGGATTCGACAATAACAATCCAATTATTCTCATCCTGAATCATCGGCAGCTCATCAATGTTCTCTGCCATATGTTTGTAATTTCCACGCACTCGTTCTTCCAGCATTCTGAATTCGATGAAAAACTGTGCCTCCTCCCGGGTTCGATCAGCAGGATGCATTCTGTCAATGAATTCTTTAAATTCCCAAAGGACAGATGAGGCTTTTCCGAGTGTAATGGTAGATTCTACCAGTGTATCTTGTAGTGCGTTATTTACTGATTTCAGCGAGTCATTTTGTGATTTTAAAACGCGATGCATTTCTTCGGTTGCTTCCAGTTTTTTCTCCATGGTTCCAAGCTGATCATTCATCTTGATGACTTCCCTTGAAGTAACAGTAATCAAAATGATAGCTGTCATGATGGGAACTAGAGTAAAAATGATCGTTCTTTTTTTAACCCTTCTTTCCTGGGCATCCAGTCTGTGGATCAGTTCTTCGGTTTTCATATTCAGAAAATTTTATCCAGTGATTTAGATATCAACTCCTCCACCTTTTTTATGTCATTCTTTGTCATTTTATCCATGTTGGAATCGTAGTATTGATATAATCTCATTTTCTCAATCCTGATAATTATTTGATTAATTGGGAACGCGCTTATTGTTGAAATGAATCCGCCGCCTACCCCCAAAATGAGCTTTATGGTGTCACTTATTCCAGAATCTTCTATAAAAATCAAGGAATAAAAAATGAGTGCTATGCCAATTAAAACTATGGATACAGCAAACAAGGTCAGATATCGTATCGCGCTTTTCTGATTTCTAATCAGGATGGTCAATATGTCAGACGTTACATTCAATTTTTGAAATTTTTTTTCAAAAAAGCTTGTATACTTGCATTTAAGAATACGTACAGCGGCAGCCCACCTGATC
Organism: Balneolales bacterium; assembly: GCA_007128425.1. Classification (GTDB taxonomy): domain Bacteria; phylum Bacteroidota; class Rhodothermia; order Balneolales; family Natronogracilivirgulaceae; genus SKNL01. Next base: position 4,660 of record SKXL01000034.1, read on the forward strand.
TTATTCTCAAGTACAGTCAGTATGAGGCTAATTCGACATGTTGACTGTACTTGAAATATACGGAATTATCAGGTCCGGTATTAAGCTGTGGTAGTAATTGATCACCGATCGATACGGTGTGGCAATCCGGAAGCAAGGTAAAAATACCGCCAGGCTCAATCCATTCGGGGATTATATCATCTGGCGCCATGTGAAGGAAGTCGGTCTGGATCTCTTTGAGAGATATGGC
>SKXL01000229.1 GCA_007128425.1 Balneolales bacterium
AAATCGGTTCGGGAATGGGCGCTGAACTGGGTTCCATGAGAGTATCGGAACAAATTGATGCCATGGAAGTATCGTCCATAAATCCCATTCGATTTTTAGTGGTTCCAAGGGTCCTGGCGGCAACGCTTATGATACCCATTCTGGTTTTATATGCCGATGCTCTCGGGATATTGGGAAGCTGGGCCGGGGCCAATATTAAAGGAGATGTTACTTTTGTTTTGTTCTTTACGCAGGCATTCAGTGCCCTTGGGTTTATGGATTTACTGCCCGCGGTAATTAAAACCTTCTTTTTTGGAGCTGCTATTGGATTTATTGGATGTTTTAAAGGATTTACAGCCGGACGAGGAACAGAAAGTGTCGGAAAAGCCGCCAACGAGTCCGTTGTTCTTGCCTCCCTATTTGTGATAGTGATTGACCTGATTGCCGTACAAATCACCGATATGCTGTAATATGGAAAAAGAAATTAATATAGTCGCGCCGGCAGGTGCAGATTCCACCACAGATTCCGCCACAGCGTCACCTGAAAAGGTTATCGATATCACTAACCTCACAATAGGGTTCGACAACGTGCCGGTGTTAAGGGATTTTTCCGTGCAACTTTTTGAGAAGGAAAACCTCGTAATACTTGGCAAATCAGGTTCAGGAAAATCTGTATTAATAAAATGCATTGTTCGCCTGCTGAATCCCGATTCCGGAACGATCAATGTTCTTGGTGAAAATGTGAACGAACTGAACGACCGGGAACTGGCAGAATTGAGAAAAAAAATCGGATTCCTGTTTCAGAGCGGTGCATTGTACGATTCTATGACCATCAGAGAAAATCTCGAATTTCCGCTAAGGAGAATAAAAAAGGATCTTTCACGAGAGCAGGTTGATGAAAAAATTGCAGAGGCTTTAGAAAATGTAGGTCTGTCCGACACCTTGCATAAAATGCCCTCTGAGCTTTCGGGTGGAATGCGCAAGCGGGCGAGCCTGGCACGCACCATCGTGGTTGACCCCTTGATCATGCTATATGATGAACCCACAACCGGCCTCGACCCGGTAACATCCGATGAAATAAGCTCCCTGATCAACGAGGTTCAGGAAAAATACAACACGTCCTCCATTATCATCACGCACGATATTGAATGCGCCCGGGCTACTGCCGACCGGATGATCATGTTGAATGAAGGGGAAGTATATCTGGAAGGTACTATTGGTGAATTTGAATCATCCCGTGATGAGATGATTCAATCATTTTTTAAAATGAAAAATAGGAATTCACACTCAAACGAATAAGAAAATGGATAACTATACCCCAGCTTTTAAAGCTCGATTAGGAATGTTTATATTCGTCGGGTTGTCAATTTTTGTAATAGCAATCTTTTTTATAGGCAAGCAACAGAATTTGTTTAGTCCTGTATTTAAAGTTACAACCAATTTTCAAAATGTAAGCGGATTGCTTGTCGGAAATAATATCCGGTTTGCAGGCATTAATGTTGGCATTGTTGATAATATTACCATCATTAATGATTCCACTGTACAAGTCAACTTGCTGATCAGGAGAAGTGTGCAGCAGTTTATCAAATCTGACAGCCAGGCGGGAATTGGCTCAGAAGGAATAATTGGCGAACGTGTATTGATTATTACCCAGGGCAGCAGTCATGCTCCAATAGTGCAAAATGGCCAACATATCTTATCAAAGGAGCCGCTTGAGCCCGATATGATCATGGCAAGTTTGCATACGTCCGCCACTCATGCCGAGGTTATTACGAATCAACTTTCTCAAATATTGATCGATATCAATAGCGGAGAGGGCACGATCGGCAGAATGGTACAGGATACAACCATTGCCCATAATATTGCCGAAACGATAGCTAATTTCAAAAAAAGCTCCCAGGAGCTGGATGAAACCATTGAAGTCACCAAACAAAACGTATTTGAATTCATGGAGAAACTGCAGCTGACAGCAGCAAAAACGGAGATCGCTTCGCAAGAACTTGGGGAAATAATGACAAAAATAAACAGTGGAGAGGGTACCCTTGGTGCGTTAATCAACGATACCACACTTTCAGCCAATATGAATCAAACTCTTATCAATCTCATGCAGGGTACGAAGGGGCTGGATGATAATATGCAGGCCCTAAGACAAAATTTCTTTTTCAGAAGGTATATTAGACGTATAGAACGAGATGAATTAAGGAAAATTGATATAGAAATAGAACTGATAAAACAACAGCTTGAAGATGACATTGAACTATTAGAGCAACATCTGGAAGATGATGCAGAGATTAGTCGCTGACGCCGGAGATTTTCATATCCGCCCGGTAATGCAAGTGCCACAGTTCAAACCGATGGCTTTCAATGCGGTTTTGTAACAAACAAGAGAGTTGGTGGTCTTTAATAATAATGAAGATATTATTTTCAGGAGATCTTTCTGGAACACATGATTATTTCTCATCACACACCTACATCTACAGCATAAATGAAGTCAATGGCAGTCGAAACACATCAAAATCAAAATGGCCTTGCAAAAGATAGTAAAGCTGGAATACTTGACCTGTTCTACAATGACATAGCCATCGATCTTGGGACGGCAAATACCCTGATAGCAACCAAAAGAAACGGGATTGTGTACAGCGAGCCTTCCGTTATCGCTTTTAATCCGCAGGGTTCACCGGTCAGCATAGGCCGGACAGCCTGGCAGATGCTTGAAAAAACCCATGATGAACTCCGTACGGTTCGCCCCCTAAAATATGGAGTTATTGCGGATTATGATGCGGCTGAACACATGCTCCGCGGAATGATCAAATGCGCAAAGAAAAAGTGGTACTCATCCACACGTCAGATGGTCATTTGCGTGCCGAGCGGTATCACGGATGTTGAAAAACGCGCCGTCCGGGCCAGCGCTGAAAATGCCGGTGCGAGAGAGGTCTATATGGTTGAAGAGCCTTTGGCTGCGGCAATTGGTGTGGGTCTGCCAGTCCATGAGCCGCAAGGACACATGATTGTTGATATCGGAGGAGGAACGACCGAGATAGCCGTTATTGCTCTTTCCGGGATTGTGCATGCACAATCCCTGCGGCTTGCCGGCGACAAACTTACGGAAGATATCATCCACTACTTCCGCCGGACCCAAAATCTGCTGATCGGCTACAAAATGGCAGAAAAAATCAAATGTAAAATCGGGTCGGCAGCTCCGCTTGAGGAGGAGCTGGAGATGGATATCAAAGGCCGCGATCTTGTGAAGGGCATTCCAAAAACGCTGCGCGTGTCGTCAGTGGATGTTCGCAGTGCCATATCACAATCCGTGAACCTGACTGTGGAAGCCATCCTGGGATCACTTGAACAAACCCCGCCCGAGCTTGCCGGCGATATCCTGGATCACGGAATCATGCTTGCCGGAGGGGGATCCCTTCTGAAAAACCTTGACAGGCGCATCGCTGAGCGAACCGAACTGCCCGTACACATAGCGCAAGATCCGATGACGGCCGTAGTACGGGGAACCGGCGCCGTACTGGATAACCTGGAATACTACAAAGCTGTGGTTATCTGATTCCGGCCAATGCGCCCTGCTTCCGGCTGCGGGAGCAGGAATCTTCCCGGAAATCCTGCTACGGCCAGGCGGCCCACGGGATGCGACTCAGGATGAACACCAGCCCGATCAGGTAAAAGACCCAAATGTTCAGGAACTGTTTTTTCGAGTCGTCAAGGCGCTTGGCACGCGCAAAGCCGATGGTGATGAGCACCACAGCCAGGATCATCATCACCGGATGTTCCACGGTGTAAAGCCGCAGCAGGCTGTTGCTCATCGCCTGCCCGGACAAGCTGGAAAAGCCCATCGGAGAGAAGAAATACAGCAACAGGCCGACCATCCACTGCAAATGCGCAGGAATGAGTCCGGTCAGCGCCAGCTTCCGGTCCCTGTCGGTGAACGGTTTCCCTGAAAAATGGCCGACCAGGGCAGCGATGATGCTCAGGGCAAGCCCGAGGATGACCAGGTAGGTTAAAAACGAGTGCAGATGCTGGATTCCGGTGTACATGATGTTGGATTACTGTTTGGTGAGTGTCCGGGTGGATACGGGTGCGAGCCCATCCACCCGTGAGCCCAAAATTCGGAAATAATGCCCGCAAATCAAAGTTCAGCAGCTTGCACTTACCTGCTCCTTCATATTGTCAACTATGTTGTCAACATAATTATTTCGATTATTGTCAACAAGACAAATGTTTCTGCACAGAAGATTGATTACGGTCTCTCCTTTAGAATGCGTCGTTCCCCCCGGCTTGCACCGGGGGCCGCATCCCATCTGAACAGTAGTTTCAATTTCTTACTAAGCCGTTCATGCAGTACTAACGTCTGCTCCATATGAATGTCGATGGCCAACACCGGTTCGTCGCCCAAAACCCGGGCGGGCATCATGGGCGGATCGGCATCACCGCTATAAATGAAAACAGAAAAACCTGAAGGAAATGGACGAGCTGATCCTGCTGCTTCTGCTTATGGTACCTGACGGTTTGACCCTGTCTCTCACCAAGTATAGCACCGGGCATGCATTCGGGATTACAAGCACCATGTAATCTTATTTCACCAACAGCATGCGCTTGCTTGCCGTAAATGACCCCGCTGTTATTCGGTAGAGATATAATCCGCTTGCAAAATGCGTGGCATCGAACACAGCCTCATGATTTCCGGCCGGCTGGTCGGCATCAACGAGTACCGCCACACGCTGACCGAGTATGTTATAGACTTCCAGCAGCACATTCGCATTCTCCGGCAGACTGTACGGTATGGTTGTGGAAGGATTAAACGGGTTGGGATAGGATTGATGAAGTTCGTACCCCGTAGGAATGGTGCGCTCCGTACGTGAATCAGTTGGCAGATCGAC
>SKXL01000064.1 GCA_007128425.1 Balneolales bacterium
CATTTCAGCTGGTTTCATTCCTTCCTGTTACATTTTCAAGATTGAATCCCCAATTATATCAATTTTCCGATTTAACTTTTCGCCAACAATGTACACTTTTGCTGTAATTTTGCCGCCCGGTCGCGGTCGGTTTTACCCAGAGTTACGATCTCATCCGGTGACACCGTGGGTCCGATCGTGATATTATAGCATTTGCAGGCCGGATTGGTGAGCGCACGCGAAAGAAATAGCAGCTCGAGATTCATCCTGATCCCTGCGGTCCTTCGAATCCAGGCAACACTATTGAACAACTTGGAATTGTAGCCATCAATATGAATAAGTACAATACTTCTTTTATGCTCCCGGGCAAGTTTTATCGGCATTTTTTTCCATTGCGCCTCGACAAGCTCCCCTTTTATGCGCCGCGCCGCATAGCCGGCGGGATAGACCAACAACGGCGCGTCATCGTCAAAAGCCTCACGAAGCCTGGCCATGGACTCCCGACCCGGCCGGTAAATGTCCACCGGTACCAGCCACGGTCGCAAATGCGGGACGGTAAACAGCAAATCATTGACAATGATGCGAATGTCGGGATAATAGCCCGACAGCCAATGCAGCAACAACAGTCCGTCCAATCCACCGGTTGGATGGTTGGCCATGAACATCACTTTCCGGCCGGGTTTCGTAACCGGCCGGACTTCGGCCGACGAAATGGGTCCGGCCGGGGGCCTGATTTCCGCCTGAACCTCCAGATGATGCAGAATATTGGACGCCAGAAAGTTGCCGGGCCTATCGCTCACATCATCCAGATAACGGTTCAGCCTCTTTTCATTGATGATGACGCGTATGAGCCTGAACATCCATCCCGGAATCTTTTTATACAGCTCCGGACTTCTCTCGTGGAGAACCCGCTCAATATCGATCAGCTTGCCTTTGTATGGCTCCGGCATGATGATCCGCCGCTGCATGGCCGGTCCCGTTTTGCGGGGCATTTGCACTTCACAAACAGAATCGGACCGGCTATCCTGACCTCCGGAATGCCGGCTCATCCGTATCGTTGCCTCCTCAACCCGGATCCGGTAGACGCTCAAATCACTTCTATTGCTCAACCATTTGAAAGCAGATGCCTTTCGAATAGCAGAAGTCCTCCAAAAAGCAGATGTCTTCCGGAAAGCAAACGCTGCGCGACCTGCTGATGCGGCCCGGAAACGGGATGCACAGCGCCGGTGCAGTGCCAGGTGACGCTCATCATCCAGTGTAAACCTGTAGTCACCGGTGCCTTTTCGAAAAATACGGATGCGACGCATCTGCGTCCACTCCGGGACACAGGATGAGGTGGTGATGATGGGCGGAACGGCCGTCACTTCTTTCCAGTCCGCTCCATCCCAATGCCATTGAAGCGGAGGAAAAGGACCGGGAAAAACGGTCAGCTGAAAGGGATTGAAACGGACAAGATCGATATCCGCAAGCTTGACACGCAACCCATGCAGATTGGTTACCTCAGCAAGGCTCTCAAACAGACTTTCGGCACCATCGTAGCGGGTATGCTCAACAGATGTACTGTGATTTTTCGAGTCCGGCCGGTAGTCGCGCATCAGGCAAAATACCATACCGTATTCATTAACCATAAACGACGCATCCCCTGTTATGCCTTTACCCGGAGTCAGGGTTCGCACATCACCCACGCATGTTATTTCCGGAGACGCTTCACATTCCACTGAAGCTGATATCTCACGATTGAACAAGACGGTCAAGCAATTATTGTGAATCTGCCAACTCAGCGTGCACATTTAAGAAATGTCATGACCCATGTAATAAACCATTTTTTATGCAAAATGAGGTTTTTATGAAAAAATACAAATGGTTCCAGTAATAATAATGCGCCCTGCCGGGCGCACCACAAAATAAAAGCCCTTCAGACGGCATGGTCTGAAGGGCTTTTATCAGGTTTTTACTTGGCTTAAACCTGCATTGCCGCCCATATCTTAAACTAATCAATGCTTTTTGAACGGCTGGAGCAGAAGTGGCGTGTGCACAGGTTTGCAACTGCTCGCGCACACCCATTCAATGAAATGCAGGCGGATAAGCCAGGACACTACGGCAGCATCACTGCATCAATTACATGAATAACACCATTACTGGCCGGGATGTCCGTTGCAATGATTTCGGCAAAACCGTTGGTGTCATTGCCCACGAAAAAGCTCTCGTTCTCTTGCTTCACAAATACAAACGATCTGTTTTGCGTTCGAATGCGGTCGGCTGTCACTACATCTTCGGCTTCACGCTTGCCCGGGGCTACATGATACAAAAGTATATCCCTGACAAACTGCTCGTTTCCTGAAACAAACTCACCATTGTTATACAAGTTTTCGGCATCATCGCCGAGGCTTTCCAGCAGGTCGACAAAAGCCTGATTGGTCGGGGCAAAGACGGTAAGCTGACGACGTCCACCAAGCACTTCATCCAGTCCGGCAAAAAGTACCGCTTGTGCCAGAATACTGAAATCATCGGCACTTGCTGCAATGTCAAGAAGCGTTGCATTGGTTGTCTCCTGGCCGCTGATCAGCGATTGTGCTTCCGATACGCGGGATTGCGATGGATACTCATAGTCACGAACGTAGTTATCTGTAATATCGCAAGCGCTCAGTACGAGCAACAGCGATATCATTCCAATGGCATATTTTAAATTCATGGTAGCCTCATTGTTTGATTTATTTGTTGGTCTGTTGGTTGATTTACAACTGTCGAACATCTGACCCGGACCGAAACCACAATCTGTTTCCAAGAGTTCCCATACATGAAAGTGATATGATACATGGGTAACACGGTATACAGGTATCGGGTACCATTTTCAAAAAAAGCTACAAAAAACAATATCTTCAGCCCGGCAGCAGGCTGATTGGCACTCGTCCAGACTGGCTCCGGCAAGCAGTTACATTTTCAACGGAATGTTCAGTGCACTTGCCGCGCTCATATCAGTCGTGTGTGCCCTCCCTTTTCAAGCATGATGTCCATTAACGGCTTGTTGGTTTGCCATGATCCGGCTGTAAAATCAGGTACTTCAACAGGCATGGAGCGGTTAGCCACGGACCATTCACTCAACGGAATCATGGCGCTCCACAACGCCGCATCATAAACATCCATGTCAAGCGGCAAGCCATGCCGGAGGCAATCCACAAGGCGCCAGTCCATGATGGTATCCATTCCACCATGCCCTCCGATCTCCCTGGCCATATCACCGACTCTTTTTGTGATCTCAGGCGTAAACTGTCTTTCCAGTTCTTTGAATTCTTCATCCGAGACCCACCCATCGTGACCGGTTGCAATTCGTGCAGGTTCGGGATATTTCATGGCGATACCTTTCGTACCGCTTACAAGATGAATGCGTGTGTAAGGTCTTGGTGAAGTAACATCGTGCTGCAACATGATCGAGCGTCCCTTCGCGGTACGTATAATGCTTGTATTCATATTGCCTTTGTAGTTTCTGCCGGCATACTCTTCCCAGAAAGAATCCTTTGCAGCAAGTTCCGCAGCCTTGTTGCCGATCATGAAGTCATTGCTGGATACAGAGACCAGATAATCCATCTTGTCACCATAATTGATATTCATGATCTGCGAAATGGAGCCCAAACCGTGCATGGGGTATAGATTACCGTCTCTGCCGGAGTGTTGTTCAAGCATCCAGTAATTGTGGTAAACGGTTTTGTCAAACATTCTTTCCAGTGTATAATGGATATACGCTCCATCCGCATGTACGATTTCCCCCAAAAAGCCTTTGCGAGCCATATTCAGTGTCATCATTTCGAAAAAATCGTAACATACATTTTCAAGCATCATGCAATGCTTTCTGGTTTTTTCTGATGTATCGACCAGTTGCCGGCATCCGTCTATGGTTTGCGCGGCAGGAAGCTCCGTGGCGACATGTTTATCATTCTCCATGGAATAAACGGATTGGGTGGCATGCAAATGCCATGGCGTGCATATGTAAACCAGATCCACATCATCCCGCTCACACAGTTTTCTCCATTCCTCCTCACCACCTGAATAGGTGGCCGGTTCATGCCCGAACTCATGGACCATTTCACTTCCCCGTTGCACCCTGTCCGGTTCCAGGTCCGACAATGCGGTTATTTGCACCCCTTCAATACGAACCAGGCGTCTCAGTGCACCGGATCCTCGCCTGCCGATACCAATAATGCCGATGCGGACCGTCTCAAGTCTCGGAGCCGCATAGCCCGACATATTGAAGTGTTGATCCTGAGTCAGACGGAAAGGAGCTGTTTGTTCCGGTTGCCTCGTGCATCCTGCAAAACCGGCTCCGACGATACCTGCGCCTGCAAGACCTGACAATTTCAAAAAATCTCTGCGATTGGAGTTCATAGGTTTAAGGTTGGTTGAAGTGGGTATTGAAGAATGTTATGTACTGCTCCCAGTCGTAGGCCGTAACGGCATGACCGCCGCTTCTGATATGATATCCGATGGTACCCATGACCGGTTGGTCAATCTCCGGGATAGCGGACACCGGCAGACCTTCCACCCCGAAAAGTTCATAAACTGGACTAGCATGCCGTGCGGACTGGAACTCACCCCTGGGATCGGCCCACAAGTCTTCTTCTGCACTGGCAACATAGAGCGGTCTGGGCGCAACAAGCGACAACAGCATATGCTGGTCGACCGGAAGTTCCCGTTCATTCTCATTGAATGCATTGAAATTACCTGCAAACCAGTGAGGAAAGCTGGTATTGATGACAGCAACCGTCTCCCCGAATTTTCGCCTGGAGAGCGCGGCACCACCCGCTCCGGAGTTATTGGAAATCACACCGGCAAACCGTTGATCTGTCGCCCCTGCCCATAGCGC
>SKXL01000054.1 GCA_007128425.1 Balneolales bacterium
AATCTGCTGTTCCGGTGAGCTGGATCAGGACATCGATCGGGGCTTCCTCGTCGTGCTCCGCACGGAACAGAACACTGCGCAAAGGCGCATCAAGTTTGTTCATGTAATCCATGTCCATATCCACACTCCCCCTGTCGCTTCTGTTACCTGCACATCCTGAAATCACGGAAAATGCAATGATGAGCAGGATGCAGGCGGACAATAAAAGTATAGGATTCCTGTGCATTGAATTTTTCTGTATTTACCGGCTTGATAAACTAATTGTTAGATAGCTTTTTTACTTTAATGACACAGGGCATTTCTCGTGCGAAAGTAGCGTCTGTTTTCAAGGAACAGATCATTGCCCTGTAACGTGATCCGATGGATTTGCTGTTCGCCGTTGTGAAAATTGAGCTGCAGCGCAGGCTGACCGCTTGCCGATATGATATCCCATGTGCCGGCACCGCTGCCGCGTCCGTGGCTGAAACCGTATCCGCCAGACTCGCCATATTGCTCAGGAGCACTTTTCTGCTGAAGCATGGTGCCGTTGCCATCCTGGATTGGCTCGGCTGCGGCCTGAACCAGCTCACTGACCGAATTGTACTGATGCTGCATCATCAATATGAATCCTTTGTGATGATCAGAACCCATCAGGTAGCCAATCTCGGTTTTCCACGCTGACCAGCCCTCGGGAACAGTGAAAGCTATGCCCGTGAAGGGTTCCGATACCCGCCCCGTAACAGGTTCCCGGGCTTGTGATCCGTTGTGAAACATTAGCAATAGAGTGAGCAGGAGTGTGCTGATCCGGAGTTCCGCAACATGTTTTGGTATCAACTGGAAGTTTACCCCGTTCTTTGTTTTTTAAAAAAAACTGAAAATCAGAATTCTGCAAACAGTTATTATCGTAAAGTACTAATAAATAATAATATGAAGCTATATATTAGCAAAATAAATTTTATGCGAATTGCTTTCTGGATTTATTTGGTATATATCATTTTCCTGACCTCCCGGAAGTCACCGGCTACCAAATGGAACAGGCAGACACCACTGGCGAGATTGGGGAAGTTGGAGGCGGGGGTGTATGGCTCGATTCAGGCACGTAATGTTCGGCCGGGTGAGCGATGGTGGCGTTGTTGGATACCTGAATACCCTTAATGTCAGCCCGGTTTGTGTCGCTTTTTCAGCTCGGAGACCAGATCCTCCAGCTTCATCCCTTCTCCGGTAAGCAACATCATCAGATGGAAAAGCAGGTCGGAAGCTTCATATTTCAGTTCCTCATGTGAATTTTTTGCCGCTATCACTGTTTCCACAGCTTCCTCTCCGACTTTCTGGGCCAGTTTGTCACGTCCGGCACGAAACATCTTGCTGGTGTAGGATCCCTCCGGAAGTTTCTCCTTGCGTTCATACAGCAGATCCTGAAGCTCGTTCAGAAAAGAAAGTCCGGCGTCATACGGGTATTCGTGGAAACAGGAGGTCTCGCCGGTATGGCAGGTCGGTCCGAAGGGCTTCGCCTCGACCAGAAGTGCGTCATTGTCACAATCCTTCTGGATGCGCACCACCTTCAGCACGTTTCCCGATGATTCCCCTTTCATCCAGAGACGTTGTTTCGACCGGCTGTAGAAGGTAACCTTGCCGGAATCGAGTGTCTGTTGCACCGCCTCCCGGTTCATATACCCAAGCATCAGTACCTGCCGGGTAGTCGTGTCCTGAATTACCGCAGGTACAAGACCGTCAGACGGATTGAAAACGATGTCGTCAATGGAAAGCATAAAATAGGTGATGAGTTAAAGTTGAAAAATAAGGTGGCAATTGAGGCTGTGCGGTGCTCTTGCATAAGCATGGTATAAAACCAAAAAGATAATATTTTTGCCCGAAAATCAACTCAGGTGGTTAACTCAGGTGGTTATCGATACAAGGTTATCTGTCTTCGGGTATCCATGGATCAGAGTCTTACCGGAATGCCGGCGTCATGCATGGCCTGTTTCAGATCTGCAATCTCGATTTCCCGGAAGTGGAAGATGCTGGCAGCCAAAACCGCATCCGCCTTACCCATGGTGACGGCATCGATGCAGTGCGCGTTGGTACCTGCCCCGCCGCTTGCAATGAGGGGAACACGCACCGTGTCCGAAATGCGGGAGAGCAGTTCGTTGTCAAAACCCGATTTTGTACCGTCCCGGTCCATGCTCGTCAGCAAAATCTCACCGGCTCCCCGCTTGGCCACCTCCCGGCACCAGTCAATGGCATCCATCCCGGTATCTTTCTGGCCTGCATTGATGTAAACATTCCATGTGTCGCCGGTTCGTTTGGCGTCGACTGCCGCAACGATACACTGCGACCCGAACCGGTCAGCTGCCCGGGTGATGAGCTCGGGATCCTGGACAATGCTGCTGTTCAGCGACACTTTGTCCGCCCCGGCCAGCAGGAGCTCGGCGATCTCCTCCACGCTTCGGATGCCGCCGCCGACGGTGAAGGGAATCCGGATGTGGCCGGCGATATCTCGTACCATCTGCACCAGTGTCTTCCGTTTTTCATTGGTGGCGGTGATGTCCAGAAAGACCAGCTCATCCGCTCCTTCTTTCGAATAGCGACCGGCCAGCTCCACAGGATCACCGGCATCTACAAGACCTACAAAATTGACGCCCTTGACCGTCCGGCCGTTTTTAATGTCGAGGCAGGGGATTATTCGTTTTGCTAACAAAATGTTTTTTTTATGACTTTTTTTGTGATACCGTGCGTTAGATACTCAATAAACGAGCATCACGCAGGTTTTGGCATCGTCAATAATAAACAAATTGAGACTCACTGACCACCTAACAATTACGGAGATTCACATGAAGGGACACCGCAATCCAAAGAGAGCTGCAGAAGACTTGTTACTGCCGATGCCGGTTGCTTTCACAATGAGCATGATTCTGCTGCTGCCGGTTTGCCTGGCCGCTCAGCTTCCGGAGCGTAATGACCTGGATCTGACGATCTTCCCGCAGTCGGGCTGGGTGCTCGATTCACGATCCGTCGACTTGCAGGATGGAATCAATGAAGTTTCTTTCTCAGGAATTGCCCGCCAACTGGACCCGGGTTCGCTGCAGCTTGATTTCGAAGGTGAGGTTAGGTCTTTGCGGACCCGCATTGAGCATCAGGGGTGGGACCGTATCTTCCAACGGTTGAAAGGCAAGGAAATCCGTCTGGTCAGTGAAACAGGACACCTTGTCGAGGGCGAAGTGATTGATTATGCGCATGGGCGGCTTCAACTGCGCAAAACGGACGGACGCTTCACCCTGATTCCCAATCCGCACAGTTACCGGCTGGAGTTCGACTACGAGCCGGATCGTGATCAGCCTGGCGCACAGCTCGATGCTACCCTGCATGGCACGCGCACCGGCAACCACCCGGTTCAGATCTACTATGTCGTTAACAATCTGGCATGGAGCCTGGACTATTCGGTCGTGCTTAATGAGGATGAAAACCGTGCGGAGGTGACCGGAACCGCGCTGATCCGTAATAACACGGGGACCGTTTATGAGGATGCGAGGGTAAGACTGGTTGCCGGCGATATACGCATTCGTGCGCAACAGATGCCGTTTCCTCGTGAAGCGGCCATGGATGATGCCCTGATGGCACGGGCAGAATCGGTCCCCCAGGCCGAACAGTATGCGGACCATTATGTGTATGAGCTGCCCCGAAGACTCAGTCTTCCGGAACGCGAACTTTATCAATTTCCACTTGTGAAGGCTGCTGACGTGGATGTCACCAAAATCTACCATCACGGGATCCGTCCGTTTTCCGGCAGCAGCAGAGATCCGCAGCGCGTGACCATTTTGTATCGCTTTGAAAATGTGGAGGAGCAGGGGCTGGGACAGCCACTGCCTTCCGGTGCAGTGAGAGTGTACCGGAAAACCGGAAAAGATGACGAACCCGGACAAGAAACCGGCAGAGCAAAAGATTCAGCTCCAGGCAGTACCGCATCAGCAAAATCCGGTGGAATGCAGCTTCTCGGACAGGATCGCATCTCCCATGTTGCCGAAGGGGATTCGTTTCAGGTGATGACAGGCCGCGCATTTGATGTGCGTGTGACGGAGAAAGTGGAACAGCACGATCAGATCGCTCCGAGAGTTCGTGAAGAGGTGCGTGTGATAACCGCCAGAAATGAACGGGACAAACCGGTAGTGGTGACCCTGGAACTGCCACTGCATCGGAACCTGACCGTTCGCAATGCCAGCCTGGAGCCGGTCAGCCGGACTGCAGACCGCCATGTTTATGAGCTGGAAGTGCCGGCAAAAGGTGAAAATGAATTCGAGATCACTTTGCGTCAGCAGAACTGAGACTTGTGTGTCTTCCTGCCTATTGTTCGTGGTAGGAAATCATGGTTTCGAGGTTGATAAGTCCCTCATAGTAAGCGCGGCCGATTACCACACCGTACATGCCTTCAATAGCAAGTTGCCGCAGATCTTCGCTGCTGGCAACCCCGCCGGATGCTATGATGTTGACTTGTGGATAGCGCTGGGCTATTTCATTGTAGAGTCCGGAATTGACGCCGGTGAGCATGCCATCGCGTGAAATATCTGTGCACAACACGGTTTTCACTCCCACTCTGACCATACTGCCCAACAGATCCATCGCGTTTTCATCCGATGTCTCTTCCCAGCCGCCGTACGCCATTTTTCCGTCTTTGATATCCAGGCCCAGAATGCAGGTATCACCACCATACATATCCAGGGCAGCCAACCATTCATCCGGACGTTGAACCGCCATGGAGCTGCTCACAATCCTCGAAACACCGACATTCAAAAGTGTTTTGATGTCCCTCCGGCTTCGGATGCCCCCACCAAACTGCACGCTGACTCCGGTTTCCTCGATAATGTTCTCTATCACCGGCAGATTGACAAACCGTCCCTCACGAGCACCATTCAGGTCCACAATGTGAATATGAGTAAACCCCGCATCCCTGAATTTTTTTACAAAGGAGGCCGGATGATCCGAATACACTGTTACTTCGTTGTAATCACCTTTTTTCAACCGTACAACCTGCCCGTTCAGCAGGTCAATTGCTGGAATAACATGCATTGATTAACCCGATTCTTTTGTTTACCAGATCATAACAGAAATAGTGTTTTCTACAGTCAATTGTTGAATATACGCTCCGCAGAGTTATAGTGCATCAGGTTTTTGTGAACGCTTCGGATTTTTTATCACGTATGTCCACAATATCCAGATGCCGAAGATCACAAACGGGATGCTTAGCAGCTGCCCCATACCGATCAGCCATGTTTCAGTGAAAGCAGCCTGCTCCACTTTAGTATACTCTACGAAAAAGCGACTTCCGAAAAGCAGAATCATGAAAACACCGGACAGCAATCCTTCAGGCGGAAACTTTCGGTAATATTGATAAATGCCAACCAGAACCACGAATATAATGATGCAGATGAATGCCTCATAGAGCATGGTGGGATGGCGGGGGAGCGTATCCACCCGGGCGAATATGACAGCCCAGGATACATCAGTGGGCAGCCCGACGATCTCGGAATTGAAAAAATTGCCGACACGTATGAAGGCACCCCCAAGAATAACAGGCATGGTGAGCCGGTCGCCCAGCCAGAAAAAGGTGATGCCAGGATGCCTGCGCATAAAAAGCCAGAGCGCTATCAGAATCCCGATTGTGGCGCCGTGACTTGCGAGTCCGCCCTGCCAGATGAACAGCACCTCATGAAGATTCCGGATATAGTAGTCAAAGTCATAGAAGATGACATGCCCCAGCCGCGCACCGACCACCGTGGCGACGATGATATACATCAGCAGTTTGTCCGCCAGCGCCACATCCTTGCCCGCATCCACAAACAGTTTGCGGCCGATGAAATAGCCGACCAGAAAAGCAGAAGCGAACAGGACGCCGTACCAGCGAATCAAAATGGGTCCAATTTGCTGAAAAGTTGCACCGGGGAGGATGAGAAACAGGAGCTGACCGAAGACAAGCGAACCGAGCAGGAGCGCGACCGTCTGCAGGCCTGTCAACTCTTCGGGTTTTTCATCATCAGCGGATTCACGTTTCCGTTTTTTGCGTTTTCGTTTGCCGGAGGTATCTCCGTCATCTCGCTTCAGCAGAAACCATGGTGCCGCCAGAAAGATCACTGCCGCCAGTATGAGTCCGGGTATGCTGACCGGAAAAGGCAGTGTGATCTCACCCATGCTGAACATCACGGGCTGACCTTCCCAAAAGTAGTAGTTCGTATTCATGTAGTATTGTCAGGATAGTTTGTAGGTCGAACCGCCGGAACCATCTTCAATGGTAATTCCGAGTTCAGCCAGGCTGTTTCGGATCCGGTCGGCCGTGGCCCAGTCCTTGTTTTTGCGGGCATCCTGGCGGATGTCAAGGAGCAGCTGCATAACCTGCTCAAAGGGCAGATTTTCGCCGCCACCGGCGGATGCAACGCCCGGTGACCATATTCCCAGAACATCCCCGCAGAATTTGGTCAAGAATTCCGAAAGTTCGCCAATATTGTCAGGATTATTTCCACTTTGCAAGGTTGACTTTAGCGGTCGCAGTTTTTCAAAGAGGAAACCAACAGCCCTGGCTGTATTGAAATCGTCGTTCATGCAATCATGAAGTCCGTTTTTGAGAGCCTGCAGGTTAAATGAACCGCTTCCGGAAACAGGGGATGCCGATTCCGGTCCAGATGCCGAAGCCAATCCTGCTGCGTTTTCAGCGGTCCGTTGTATCTGATCCAGAATACCGGTCAGGTTTCGGTATCCCGTCTCGGCAGATTCCAGTGCTGATTCCGAAAAATCGGTGGTGCTTCGGTAATGACTTTGCAGCAGGAAGAATCGAATCACCTCCGGCTGCCAGGCCCGGCTGAGCAGCTTGTGCTTACCGGTGAAAAACTGCTCCAGCGAAATGGCATTGCCCAGCGATTTGCCCATCTTCTGCCCGTTCAGTGTGACCATGTTGTTGTGCAACCAATAGCGTACGAACGGTTCGTCATGGGCGCCTTCGCACTGGGCTATCTCACATTCGTGGTGAGGGAACTGGTTTTCAAGTCCACCGCCGTGGATGTCGATTGTCTTACCGAGATATTTGGTAGCCATAGCCGAGCATTCGATATGCCATCCCGGGAATCCTTCACCCCAGGGAGAATCCCACCGCATAATGTGCATATCATCCGCCTTTTTCCAAAGCGCGAAATCAGCCGGATTCTTCTTGTCGCTGCTGGTTTCAACCCGTAAGCCCGATTCGGCTTCATCCAGTGTGCGGCCGCTCAGCTTGCCGTAATCCGGCAGAGAAGTGACGTCGAAATAGACATTTCCACCGGTTTCGTAGGCATGGCCTTTTTCGATCAGCTTTTTGATCATGGCTATCTGTTCGGGGATATGGCCTGTTGCCCTTGGCGCGATATCCGGACGCAGCACATTCAGCCGGTCCATATCCCTGAAATAGCGGTAGGTGTATTTCTCGGCAATTTCCATCGGCTCGAGTCGCTCGATGCGCGACTGCCGGGTCATCTTGTCCTCACCCTCATCCGCATCATCCGTCAAATGTCCGACATCGGTTATGTTCTGCACATAACGCACCCGGTACCCGAGGTAACGAAAGTACCGGACGACAACATCAAAACTAACATAGCTTTTTGCATGGCCAAGATGGGGGTCACCATAAACAGTGGGACCGCAAACATAAATGCCGACAAACCCCTCCCTGAGAGGAATAAATGGCTCTTTTTTTCTGGATAACGTGTTGAACAACTGAAGTTTTTGCATTATGCACCTGCTGCCGGTTCTGATCACTATGCTGCATTCATTTCAATGACTGGAATGTGATCAAACAATGATATCGAAATGATTTCAACCCCAAAGATACAAAAGGCACAGCGAAAGGATAAATCCGGTTTGTATTTTTGCAGATAAACCGCAACAGATTGTCGTGGAATTGTTATTTTCCGTATGCTTTTGTCAAAACCGGCAGCCGTGTTCCGCGGCCGCCACCAGTAAATATCATTTGCAGAAGTTTATTATCAGGAATAGATCATGACCGAGAAGAAAAAAGAAGAGCTCTATCAAAAGCAGAGGGATAACATCGAACGGTTGTTTTTTCATGGACTGGAGGAGGTGTCGCCGGAAAAGATAATCCGATCCTCGGTGATGATGGATGAGGATGTGATCACAATCTGCGGCCGATCCTATGCAATGCCTGAAGAACGGCGGGTCTGGGTGTTCGGGTCGGGCAAAGCGGCCGGACGTATGGCCCTGGAGCTGGAAAACATTCTGGGCAGAAATATCTACGATGGCATTGTAATTTGTCCGTATGGCCTGAAAACCGATACCCGACGCATCCAGCAATTTGAGGCTTCGCACCCGGTTCCAGACCTCAACAGCCTGACAGCCACTTACGAGATGGTCGATGTGGCATCCGATGTCGGAGACACCGATCTGGTTATCTACGTGATAAGCGGAGGCAGCTCTTCGTTGCTTTGCATGCCGGACGAATCACTGGAGTTTGATGAGGTGAGGTCGCTCTACCGTCATCTTTTACAATGTGGTGCGCCAATTGGCGAGGTCAACCGCATCCGGAAAAGTATTTCTCAGGTAAAAGGGGGGCGTCTGCGTTCCAGGTTCGGCAATGCTGCGGTAGCGCTGCTGGCTGTGTCGGATGTTCCCGGCAATGATCCGGCCGATATCGGCAGCGGTCCGCTGGTCCACGATCCGGTATCACCCGAGGATGCCCTTGCATTGCTGCGTACATACGACCTGGACAGGAAAATACCCAAATCAATCATCCGATTCCTCGAAAAGGGGGGAGCGCCTGCCGAAAACAGGCCATCGTTTGATACCCACATCAACGTTGTGGGGAGCGCCGAAAAAGTGGCAGAGTCTATTCGGAAGGAGGCGGAATCAATGGGTTACAATGCCTTTCTCAATAACGACTTCCTCACGGGCGAAGCCCGCCAGGTGGCCAAAACCATTGCCGAACTGTCTGTAGACGTGCTTGCAAGAGACAGGCCTGTTGCCAAGCCGGCGGCACTGGTTTTCTACGGTGAAACTACAGTTACTGTAAAGGGCTCCGGAAAAGGCGGCCGCAATCAGGAACTGGCCCTGTGCGCTGCCATGGCACTTGAGGGGCAGCACTGCATCACCCTGCTCAGTGGGGGAACAGACGGAAAAGATGGCGAAACCAATGCTGCTGGAGCCATTGCAACCGGACAAACAGCCCTGGATGCCCGAAAGAACGACATCAATCCGGAGACGTTTCTGGAAAACAACGATTCCTGGAATTTCTTCAGGAAAACAGACGGATTACTAATCACCGGCGTTACGGGTAATAACCTCATGGATATTCAAATCGTACTGGTTGAAAAATGACTTGGGATGCCCCCGGCTATTTATGGTTGTTGCTACTGCTGCCTTTGATATATGCTATCAGCCGGCTGCTTGCATACCGGCTTCGCATGAAGCGGGAGCGTTACTTCTCGGATTCGCTCTTTGCCCAGCTGCAGACCAATGAATGGACGGCGGCACTCAGGACGAAAGAGGGGCTGTTTTATGCCGGACTGCTCTTTCTGTTCATCGCTCTGGCCGGTCCAAAAATCGGTACCGAGGTCAGAGAGGTGAGTCGCGAACAGCTTGACCTTATCGTGGGACTCGACCTCTCACTGAGCATGAAAGCCGAGGATGTAAGACCCAGCCGGCTGGAGAAAGCCCGGTTTGAGATCAACAGGATGCTCAGATACCTGGACAACGACCGTATCGGACTGCTGGTCTTCACGGGAAATGCAATGCTTCATTGCCCACTCACCACCGATTATGAAGCATTCCGAATGTTTCTGGATATCGCTGAACCGGAAATCATGCCGTCCACAACTACCGATTTTCAGCCGCTGTTTCGTGAGGCTGTTTCTGCTTTTGAGTCCTCCGATCGCGCCGCCGGAAGTCCGGCCCGTGTTCTCATAATTTTCTCGGATGGAGAAGATCATTTCGACCGCTATAACGAACCGTTCCAGCAGTTGCTGAACATGGGTGTGTATGTTTTCACAGTTGGAATAGGCACCGAGGAGGGGGGGCGGATACCTGTAACCGATCCCGAAACCGGAATGTTCCGTGATTTTCACCGTGACCGCCAGGGCCGTGTGGTGACCACCCGGCTTGTGCCGGAAACCTTGCAGGAAATGGCCGACCTCTCCGGTGGACAATATTTTCATATTTCCCGTACGGCCCACAATATTGAGGGCTTCATTCGGCAGCTCGATCGCCTCGACCGCAGCACATTCGCTACAGAGGAGATTACCCGTTATCAGAACCACTACTACATTCCCGCTTTTCTTTCACTGCTTTGTCTCCTTGGCGTCCTGCTGATTCCGGGATACCGGCCCGATGAACCCCGCAAGAAAAACAAATAAGAACTATGATCACGTATTTTGTCCTGGATCTGGACGGATGTCTGACCTATCCTTTTGAAACACCTGACTGGCAATCTATTACCAAGATTCGGGAATTGCAGCTACAAAGCGGGAAAGACAGGTGTATACCCTCACTTAGCCTGTGTACCGGCCGGCCGTTACCTTATGCCGAAGCCGTTGCCCAATGGATGGGCATTCGCGATACCATAATCTTTGAAAGCGGGGGAGGTTTTTTCCATCCGATCACCAACGAACTCACCTGGTCGCCGCATTTCACCGAGGACATTGCCCGGAGATCCAGAGAGATCAGGGAATGGTTTGCCAATGATGTAATTTCCCGTTTTCCCGGTATGATGCTGGAATTCACCAAGCATACCGATGTGGGTATGGTCCATACCGATGCGGACGAGATAAGCCGGGTGTTCGAAATTGCACATGAAAAAATAGAATCAGAATATCCCGAGTTCGAGGTGCATCAAACAGGGGTGTCGGTAAATATCATTGTGCGTGCGTGTAACAAGGCATCCGGACTTCGATTTTTAGCCGGGCGACTGGGTGTTGATGCGGATGAAATCGCCTATATCGGAGATTCAACCGGTGACCTGATGGCCCTTGACTGGGTTGGTGCACCGCTTGCGCCGTCCAATGCGATCAGTGAGGTGAAAGCGCGTGCGAGAGTTATGAATGGTGAAGCGACCCTTGGCGTTCTGGAGGCCTATCAGACCATTATTGCCGACAACAGGAGTAGAAAGTGATGTCACCGTTGAGACCGGATATCCGATTCCTCCAGGTACTCTTCCATTAATTGGAAATATCGTTCAATCAAGCGCCGGTAATCTTCCCGAAAGCGTGTATAATTGGTCTGGTCAGCTCCGGATCGTATGCGCTGCCGAAGCTCTTCCATAGTCAATTCCGGCACATCGCGTAAATCATGGTCCCCGGCAGTCTCGCCAAGGCGCTCATCTTCATCCTCATCGCGCTTGTGGACCGACTCCTCAACCTCCAGCAGGCGGGAAAGAATATTCTGTTGCCGTTCGATCATCAGCTCATCAGTCGAACCGCCCCTGAGATCATTAATCGCATCCTCCATCTGTTCCGCCAGCCGTTCCATTTCACTCATCAGACGGTCACCTTCCCGTCCGCCGCGGCGTTGGATCTGCCTCATCTGCTCACGGATCTCGTTCTGTTGCCGTGCCATCTGCTCCAGCCGTTCCATATGGTCATGGGTTAACCGCTCACCCTGGAGGTCGTTTATGAAATCCTGAATCTGCTGATTGAGCTGCTGCTGGTCTTCAGACATGTTCTGAAGCTGATCCATCATCTGTTGCATGCTCATAGCGCCTTCGCAACCCGAGCCGTTCTGCATATCATTAAGCTGATCCAGCAGGTCGGCAAGCATGGTGCCGATCTCATTGAGGCCGCCGAGTGCCGTCCGCTCCTGGGAAGTTGCCTGCTGCCGTTCACGCTCGATCAGATAGTCCAGAGCCCGCTGCATATGCCGCTGCACCTGATGTTTTCGATCATTGATCATATTGGAAAACTGTGGAATTTCAGCGGATACTCGGTACAGCGAATCGGTGATCATGCCAAATTGTCCGGAAATATTGCGCTGCCGGCGCGCCTGCTCAATGAAACCGGGGCTGTTGGACGTCAGGTCGGAGGTCCGGTGCGCCACATCCTCCTGCTCCTCGGATAGTAGGATCAGCGTGTCGAGGATATACTGAAGCGCTCTGATGTTGACCGATATGGTCTGTTGCTGCATCTGTGACTGCATCTCAGATACAGACTGCGCCATCTGCTGCATCTGCCGGCTGAGATCCTGCTGCTGATTGCGAATGTCGGACGGATCACTGCTTCCATCTTTCATCTGCTCGATATTTTCCTGAAGCACGCGGTCCATATCTTCCATCTGCTGCCGCATCTCCTCGCTCATCTGCTCCATCTGTTCCATGCGTCGCTGAGGGCTCTTTTCGGGAAGCTGCTTGATCTTCTCGGAGAGATCCTGCATCTGCTCCCGGATCTGCTCCTGTTGACGCACCTCCTCTTCCCCGAACTGTTCCTGACCTGAGAGGGCCTCTTCCTGCCTGGCCAGGTCATCCAGCAGCTTGGACATCCGATCCAGATCGGCATCGAGCCGAAGTGACTTGAACAGTTCCAGAGTGCGCTCCAGCCGTTCCCGGTAACGCTCCTCGTTGAACTGGATCTGGTCGAGCTGTTCGCGCAGCCGGCTCTGATCCATCCGGCTGAGGTTTTCCTGCATCTCCCGAAGCAGCTCCAGTATCTCCGGATCATCAATCTCGTTCATCAGGTTTTGCAGCTCTTTGTAGCGCTCGACGGTCTCCTCGGAAAGCATCCCCTGATCCTCCATATCCCGGGTGAGCTCTTCAAAATCTTTTCGCAACTCCTCGATCTGCTGCTCAATATCACTTCGCTGCTCGCTGATATCATCAATCAGCTGTGAGTGTTCCCATTCTTCATTCGGACGCGTCCGGAGCTCCTCGCGCAGCCGTTCCATATCCTCCTGCATGCGCCGGTATGACTCCTCAACTTCAGAAAACCTGCTTTCGATCTGCTCCTCCTGCTCGTCCTGGTCAAAGAACTGAGATGCCAGTGAGGGAATTTCGATGACATGGGTGGATGAACGGGTGGTCTGATATCCGTCGAATTCGTTGTTATCGGTGATTTCAATCCAGTATTCCAGCCGGTCCATGGCACTCAGGCTCATGCTGCTGAGATCCCAGTCGTACTCGGCAAGTCCTCGCATGCGCGACGGCACCGGTAGTGTAATGGAACCTTCTACGGGCAGATTAACAAAGGCCTTGTGAAGCCGGTACTTCAGCCGGACAGCGGTAAAGCCGTAATCGTCCTCGTACTCGTAAAGCATGGGAAGTGTCTCGGATACAAAGCCGTTAATACGGGATTCCGGACTCAGAATCTCAACAAAAGGCGGCTGGTCCGGTATCACGGACAACCGGAACCGGAACGGATTGCTGTTCACAAGGCCGAAGGTGTCGCGCATCACAAAATGGTACCGCTCGTTAGCATGAGCCGTGATGTGAGTTGCCACCAACGAGTCAGATGCAATCGAAATGGTATCACCGCTGTTTTCAGCGATCATCCGGAGCTCCTGCAACGGTTTGTTATTGCGTGCCCTGATCTCCAGACCGGATCCGACCGGAGCCTCCATACGGTTGAACGGGTAGGTGAAAGTATCACTCTCCAAGCCGGTGTAATCAGGCGGATGTGTCGTGACCGTCAGTTCCTGAAGCCGGGGAAGCAACTCAACGCGTACATGCTTTTTATCGGAGCGATAGCCGTCCATCTCCACAAAAAACTCGGCATCCTCAAAAAGTTCGGCCTCACGGGAGGAGAAGGTGTGGTCGTCCTGCCGGATCATTCCCTGAATGCGCGGCTGCTGCTCCTGTTGTGACCGCAGCCCGAAACGCACATGTTCGGGAACGGTGCCGTCAAAACGGACGGAGACCTGAAAGGAGGATCCCTGCTCTATGGTGGTATCACCGGGAGTGATTGAAAATTCATATGGAATCGGCCGCTGATAGGAGACCCAGAATGTGCTGCTGCGATGAAAGGCACCGTCCAGAAGGAACAGGGTGGCTGAAAGAAGAAGCACACCGGACGCCGAGGTTGCTACCGTTCGCTTTAAAAGACCGGATACCGGATGCCGATCACGGTAACGGTTGATTTTGCCCTCCGGATCCTGCCGGGAAATCAGCCGCAGGTTTTGTTCCACGGCAGCCTGAGTAAAACCGGAATCGACTGGATACCGGCTATGTGAGAGATCCAGAATATGCCGGATGCCGGGCAGGCCGATATCATCTGCTGCCTTGCGATAGAAATCGGTGAACGGGAGAATATGGTAGTTTTTCCGGATGAGCCACCCGGCCAGTAAGCCGCACATCAGCGTGATCAGCCAGAATGTGCTTTTGGCCCAGGGTGAGAGGTACAGCCCCTGTTCGGTCAGCAGGAAAATCAGGAGCACTCCGGCAGATGCAGAGATACCACCCAGCACGATGGCTGTCCGGTACCGCCTGCGCAGTGCGCTGTGACAGGAACGGAAGAGCTGTTCTACTGAACTGATGCGAAGTTCTTCTGACATGTGCTCAGATAGTATCCGGGTTGGTGCTGGTGGTGGTTCCGTAGTGCTGCATCATGAACGGCAGCACATGCTGATGCTTGATTTGATGGTTGATTGTGTTTCGGCCCGATCTTCCCATAGGTTACGAAAAACACGACGCGTTAGTATACCATTAAAAGTAATAATCAGCATTGATGACGTAACCGTTACAGATCATTGAGTGTTCCCGTCCAGGTGACATTCGGACGATCAGCCGAATTACCCAGGGTGACGAGTTCGTTTTGCGGATCATGCTCCAGGTATAGTAATCTGTTTTCCTGAATGCAGCGGGAAAAGACGCGTTTCTTGTCTTCCAGAGTGAGGAGGGGCCGGGTATCAAATCCCATTACCCAGGGCAAAGGGAGGTGCGCCGTCATGGGCAGCAGGTCGGCGGCAAAAAGCAGCTTTCGCCCACCGGCCGACAGCAACGGCAGCTGCTGACCGGGCGTGTGCCCCAGCACCACCTCGATGGTGAAATCCGGCTCGTATCTGTGCCCGTCATCCACAAGCCGAATCTGCCCGGAAGCCTCGAGCGGACCGATATTCTCCGGCAGATAACTCGCCGCCTCCCGAACATTCGGTTCCAGCGCGTTTTTCCACTGATCCTTGTGGACCCAGTACTTCGCACCGGGAAAGGCAAGTGAAGGTGTTCCATCGGCATCGCTGACCACTCCACCGCCGCAGTGATCGAAATGGAGATGCGTGAGCACCACATCGGTGATGTCGGAGGCCTGAAAACCGTGATACTCCAGAGAAGACTGCAGCGTATATCCGGAAAAATCGAGTCCGTAGATTTTTGACATCTTCTCGTTGAACTTGTGGCCGACACCCGTGTCGATTAGATATACCCGTCCGGTCGATATGGAGTGCACCAGCAGCGAGCGAGCCGTCAGCTGAATTCTGTTTCGCTCGTCGCACTCCACCTGTTGCGACCATAGCGTTTTCGGTACCACTCCGAAAATGGAGCCGCCATCCAGCCGGAATGTTCCTGTTTCAATGGTGAAAAGACGAAAACTTCCAAATTGTGCTGCACTCAGGGTCATGTGGAAAACGTATTTTTACTATTTCAATCCGTCGAACCGGCACTACCTGGAATGACAATGCTCAGAATGACAATGCTCAGATTAACAATGCTCGGCATGGCATGATTCAGATTTTTTTCAAAAGATCATTCAGGAAAACCCGAACCCGACCCAGATCCTGTGTCAATTCGACAGGCAGGGCGACCGTTTCTTCCGTATCTTTGCTCCGGGAACCCTTTTTTTGTTCCCTGAGCACCTTGCGAGCGCCGGCCGTGGAATACTTTTTCTGCTGGATGAGTTCCTTAAGCATTAGAATCACCTGTATATCATTTTCCTTGTAGACCCGTTTCCCGGCACGGTTTTTGGCTGGTGTCAGTTCGGGAAACAGCGTTTCCCAATATCTGAGCACATGCGGCTCCACATCAGTCAATTTGGAAACCTCTCCAATGGTGTAATAGAGTTTTTTCATCCGATGATTTCTATTTTCAGATATTTGTGATTACTATAACCATCATAATAGCAAATAAATAACTAGAATTTTGAGTAAAAGTAAAACACGAACGAATTCCGGTGCCGGTGTGGATGTCAGTGTGGTCGTGCCCCTCCTTAACGAAGTGGACTCCCTCCAGGAGCTCACCGACCGCATCCATGAGGCGCTTTCAGAGCACTGGACGTACGAAATCATCCTGGTGGATGACGGGTCAACGGACGGTTCATGGGAGAAGATCACAGCTTTGTCCCGAACCTCGCCAAACATAAAAGGCATACGGTTCCGCCGCAATTACGGCAAAAGCCCGGCACTGCAACAGGGATTCCGGCAGGCGCACGGGAAATATATCGCCACGATGGATGCCGACCTGCAGGACGATCCCGC
>SKXL01000139.1 GCA_007128425.1 Balneolales bacterium
ATCATTTCCGGCAGGTGACCAGCATCTCGAAATCATCCGTTCGCAGCGCATGTTCCCGCGAAAACGCTCCCATACGGGCGCCATAGATACCGATATCCCTGAAACCGAGCGATTTCAGCAGCCAGGTGATCTCACTGGGCACGTAGTATCGCTCGTTGCAGTGTATCTCATGCCTGTTACCGTCGTCATCCGTGAACTCCGTGATGTTGTAGTCGCGGAACGTCATCAGATCGAACTTGTTGGCCCGATACGTCGCATTGCCCTCTTTCGAGGTTTCCTGTCCGAATTTCTCCACCGAATGGAACAGCGGAAACAACCCGTTGAGCGTGGTAAAAATAAAAGTGGCCGGGCTCCGCATCGCTTCCGTGACATTTTCCAAGATTTTGTAATTCATCTCATCGGTTTCCATGAGCGGAAATCCACCTTCACACATCATGATGGCCATGTCAAATTCCCCGGCAAACGGAAGATCCCGCGCATCGTGCCGCCGGAAATCCACATCCACCCCGGCCCCGGCGGCTTTCTCGCGTGCGCGCCGGAGCTGCGCTTCCGACAGATCAATGCCCGTCACCCGGTAACCGCGCCGGGCCAGCTCGATGGCATGCCGGCCCGTCCCGCATCCCACATCCAGGATCCGCAGAGAGTTGTCCCCAGCGAGTTCCCGCTCGATAAAGTCACACTCCCCGGCGGTGCCCTGCACGAAGTTCTCCTCGTCGTACTTGCGGGCGTAATTTTCAAATAGTGTTTCGTACCAGCGTTTCATGTGTTTAAAATGTTGGATTAATAAGGTCACATAGAATGTCCATGACGATTTTAATCATGCTCCTGTGTGTCAGGACTATGCCCGGTCATGGACATTTCATCAGTCAATATTTTTTGGGGTGGATGGTATCCGAGGCATACCCGGGTCCAGGAGCGGCACCGGGTCTATCCGGAATATACGCACCAGCGGCAATAACTTTCCTGACGCAATAACACAAACCGGCCTGACGCGATGATACAAACCATTTTGACACAATGGTAAAACCGGATTTGTGTTTTTGAATTTCCCTCGCTATCCCGGTGTTGTGATGAGTATATTGCCTTGTCCGGCCCGCCGCAACATGACGGTTACCGGACCGTAGAAACGAAAAATTAATATCCACCAAACACAAATCGCCATGAGCACACTCAAAGGAAAACGCATTCTGATGTTCGTCGACCATGTCTATGAAGATCTGGAACTATGGTATCCGAAACTCCGGCTCACTGAGGAAGGCGCTGAGGTGGTGGTTGCCGGTCCCGAAGAAGGTGTGGTCTACAACGGCAAAAACGGTTACCCCTGCCGCTCGGACGCCGCTATCAACGACATGGAGTCCAAAGATTTTGATGCTTTGGTTCTTCCGGGAGGATTTGCACCGGACAAGTTGCGTCGCGACCCAAGGGTGTTGAAACTGACCAGGGAATTCCATGAAGAAAGCAAACCGCTGGCCCATATTTGTCATGCCGGATGGATCCCGATTTCCGCCGATGTGATGAAGGGGTTCCGTTGCACATCCACACCCGGTATTAAGGATGACCTGAAAAATGCCGGAGCAGAGTGGGTTGATCAGGAGGTTGTCGTTGATCGTCATCAGATCAGTAGTCGCAATCCCAATGATCTGCCGGCTTTCTGCCGTGAAATCATTCGGGCTTTGGGATAGCGAAGCGCTAACCGTATCCACCCAGAAAGATGTACCAGAAGGCAATGGTTGCGACGGACACCGGCACGCCGACACCTGCCATTAGAGCAGCCAGGCGCGAGTTGAGGCCGTATGTGGCGGCGATGATGTAACCGGTAATCATGGGTGGCATTGCAGCTTGTACAACGCTTACCTGTATCAGCAACCCACTCTGGCCAAAAATCATCACATAGAGTGCAAATATGAGCGCCGGTGCCAGCATAAGTTTATAAAGAAGTCCGAATGCAAGCGGTCGCATCTGATCGCCGGCACCTGCCATTTTCAACTGGAGCCCGATAGAAATCAGAGCGATAGGCGTGAGTGTGGATGCAAATACCTCCAGTACCTGAAGTGGAATACCCGTTGCCTGCACGCCGCTCACATTCATCACCAATGCAATGATAAAAATGACGAATGGCGGAAAGGTCACCACATTCCGGGCCACCTCACGCTTCCTCCTCCTGCCTTCACTGAATATTCCAGCAATCACAATGCCCAGCGAGGAAGTAGCAATGAAAGTACCGGGCTGATCCACCAAAATCGCCACTTGCACTCCTTCGGCTCCGTAGAGCGCCTCAATAACCGGATATCCCAGGAAAGCCGTATTGCCGAGTCCCGCCGTGAGGATAAGACATCCGGTGGTCTGTCTGCTCCACCGGAACCGGCGTGCAGCCACAAGCACTACGGGAATGGCTGTCAAAAACAGGATCCATGCCGTAGCGATTGGAAACAGAAGTTCTGTCTGCAGTTCAATCCCGGGTACATGGATTAGTCCCAGTGCAGGCAACGCAACATAAATCACATAACTATTCAGCGCCACATGCGCATTACCGGGAATGGCTTTAACCCGCTGCAGCAACAACCCGATAAGCAGGCTGACCACCAGAAGAACCATGGGTGCCTGCATCATGGATGAATATTATGAGTCATAGCGTTATCGTTGTTGCCTCGCATGTGATCGTAAATATGATGCTCAGGGTAAGGGTTTTGGGTCGTCAAGATAGAAAGTTGCTTCAAACCTGAGTTGTCCCTCCAGATAGAGACGATAGAAAAACCGGTCATTTTCCGGATCAATTTCCATGGACCAGACATTGATATCACGTTGCGGCCGTTCGGCGACAGTGAAGTCATCTGCCGGAAAAAAGTGTTTTAACCCGGAGCCACGGGCATCCGAGTACCCGCCATATCTGTTCTGCTCGTATTCGGTTCCGTCGGGATAGCGATGGTCGTGGCTCAGGTGAAGCTGGTCTCCGCGCATCTCCAGGACCCAGGTTCGTGACTGGTCCTGATCCACATGAAAGGCAATGCGTATTTCATCCTCCGAGCATTCATCCAGGATCATAATCATTAGGGGATCCTCCAGCGGGTGCTTTTCGTCACCCGCCCCCAAACCAAATTCCGTGGTGCGTCCCTGATAACTGTAACCGCAGTATCCTCCGAGATTAGAAAGGAACTCCCTGCCATTGTCGGGCGGATCGCCGCATGAGAGGAACAATACTACTGGAACAATGAGGATGGATCGTTTTTTCACTTTCGGCAGGTTAAAATTTCGTTTTCCGTTAGAATCAAATTTCCGCTCCATAATCAGAAAAAAAGACAATATATGCACAGTAATTTTGCATATTTTAATCCGATTTTTCTGAAACTTGTGCTGCTGTTTCCTATCATGCCAGGAGTTCATCTCTATCTTTCAACTTCGAGACCGACGAACCGTGCAACCGGCGAACCGAACATCCGGCGATGCGGGTTGCACGTTGCCGTGACTAACATATAAGTACTATTATGAGTCGATTTCTGGAGGATATTCGAATAGAGTTTTTCCAGTATTACGATGGCCTGGTGATTCTCACACCGAAAATCCTGTTCGCCCTGGTGGTACTGGTCGTTGCATGGATCGTATCCCGTCAAATCCGGCAACTTTCAGACAAGCGTTTAAAGCAAAAAATGGAAGACCCCTTGCTTGCGGAATTCCTGGCCACGCTGATTCGGACCGCAGTATTCATCATCGGTGTGTCGGTGGCCTTTCGGATCATGGGATTTGGCGGGGTCACTGCCAGCATTCTTGCCGGTGCCGGCATTACGGCCTTTGTCATCGGTTTTGCTCTTCGCGATATCGGGGAGAATTTTCTTGCCGGTATCATCATGGCATTCAAACGACCCTTTCGAGTGGGTGATTTTGTGGAGTCAGGTCCGGTCAGAGGCAGGGTTCTTGCGCTCAATCTACGAGATACCCAGATTAAAACGCCGGATGGAAAGGATGTCTACGTTCCCAATGCCATCATCATAAAAAACCCGCTTATCAACTACACCATCGACGGCTTCCTTCGGTTCGATTTCGTCGTGTCGTTGCCGGCGGGATCCGACTTCAAAAGCACTACAAAAGCCATTGAGGATGCGGTCAATCAGGTGGAAGGCATCATTCGGAAACGGCGTAAAACGACCGTTAACATAACCGGTATCGCACCGGGCAAACTTGATGCTACTGTGAGTTTCTGGATTGACACCTTCAAAACCAAAACAACCTCCGACGCCATTCGCTCTGAAGTCATCCTCACCGTTCAGAAAGTGCTGGAGGAGAGCCAATAGCTGATGTCTTGTATTTCAGGCAACCGACTTACACGGTCAGCTTTGCATGTATTCGAACGGCCGGGATGAGATTCGGAATTAGAAAAATCACATCAAACATCAACCCTGGCCTGTTGCATCTATTGCAGAAGTAACGACCTCAACTCGATCCAACCATTCCAAAATCTCCCAGACGCAGCGACGCCAGGGTGGTAAGTACGTATGCGGCCGCAGCCACTCCCATCACCAGGCCGAAGCCCGTTTCCAGGGCGATCATGGTAGCCAGCGCGGTGGCCGATACCGAAAGGCAGCTGTCGACCCCGCAGGCCCAGGGAATCTGCGTCTCGTTGCTGCCCGACAACCGCCGGAGTCCGAATGGGAACATCATCCCCATGAAAAAAGCGGGCAGAGCCAGCAGCACCACCACCTTGGACACTCTGGCTGCAAGCGGCCATGACATGCTCATATCCAGCAAAGGCATTAACAGGAACGCATAGAGCAGGATCAGCAGCACAATGACACCGCCGGTACGAAGCAGCGTCTGACGGTCGGACCG
>SKXL01000255.1 GCA_007128425.1 Balneolales bacterium
GCAACGGGTTCGCAACTGCAACGGGTTCGCAACTGTATCACCTCTGAAAACGGTACGGCCTGTGCCGACGGTCGGTCGGGAATAACTCATTCAAGTCGCTGTCCCAGGCGCGTCCATTTTTCACCACCATGAACACATCTTCTGAATTTCGTATGTCTTCAAGCGGATTCATGTTCAGAACGACGAAGTCGGCCAGTTTGCCAGGCTCGATCGAACCCAGATCACTTCCCAGACCAATATAGTCCGCCCCGTGTATTGTGGCTGCACGTATGGCCTCAAGCTCGGTCATACCGCCCTGGACAAACATCCACAACTCCCAGTGTGCTCCCAGCCCCTGCAGTTGTCCGTGTGCGCCCAGCTGGACACGCCCGCCTGCACGAACTACCTGCCGGGCGGCACGTGCAAGTTCGAAGTGATAGAACTCCTGGTCCGGCACCATCAGTCTGCGCCGCGCCCGTGCATCAATCACATGCCGCGGCACAAATCTGAGCAGTCTGAGATCTTCAAACACATTATAATTTTGATACCAGTAGTTCTCACCCCAAATACCACCATATCCCACCACCAGCGTCGGTGTATATCCAACATTGGAAACCCCAAGCAGCGCGAGCATATCACTGTGCAGCGGTGCAACCGGAATTGCGTGTTCTATACCTGTGTGACCGTCAATAATCATTGTGATATTGTGCTGAAGCATGGATCCACCTTCAGGGAACACATTCAATCCGATTTCCCGCGCCGCCTCCAGCACCCAATGCCGCTGTTCACGGCGAGGCTGGTTGTAACTCTTGACGCCGGTCGCACCTACCGCCTTGTGCCGAAGCAAATGATATCGGGCATCATCAAGGCTCTCTATCACCGCTTTGTTCGGATTTTCCGCTCCGTAGAGGATAAATCCGGTGGAATAGATGCGCGGCCCGATCATCCGTCCGGCTTTCACCTGCTCCGACAGCGCGAACACC
The DNA here is from genome assembly GCA_007128425.1 of Balneolales bacterium. GTDB lineage: Bacteria > Bacteroidota > Rhodothermia > Balneolales > Natronogracilivirgulaceae > SKNL01. The sequence continues at coordinate 963 of SKXL01000255.1, forward strand.
GACTGCGTGCCGGCGGATGGATCGAAAGTAGTGGTTACGCCGTAAGCCAGGTTCGCCTCGTATTCCCACAAACGATTCGGTGTGATATCCAGCGTGGAGTAACCCATGTGCGCATGCACATCCACAATGCCCGGCATGATCGTTTTGCCAAAAACGTCAAATACACGGGCATCATCGGGAATGCGGACATCCTCAACCGAACCCACCTCAACAATCCTGTTGTTGCGAACCACGATCGAGCCGTTTTCGATAACCTCATCATTTCTCATCGTGATAATTCTGGCATTACTGTACACAGTCACACCGCCGGGTTTCGAAGCTTCCAGCTCCAATGCTACTTCAATAACCTTCGGATTGTATTTCACATTTCCATTTTTCCAGTCATTGCGGTCTTCCGGCTCCGCTTCATGTTTCTCGCTCAAGCGAAAGAGCGGACGCACTTCTTGCAGGTATACTGCGTTGCCAAGTGCGAATACCAGGTGACGTGCATCGGCTGACCAGCTGATCCAGTCCCCGCCGTACCGTGTGAGTTTTCGCTGAGGTAGCGATGTGCTTTCCGATGAAATTTCCAGTGGATCACCGCCTGCTCTGGGTAATGGCACAACATAGATATTGTGCAGGTCCTTGAATGCAAGGAAACGGAAATCAGGGGACAGGACAAGCTCCTCGGCACTCTCGCTGACTACATGGTGCATGTAATCCGATCCATCGGTCTTGATGCTCGAAAGCCTGGTCTGCCCCTCCTTTGTTTCGAAGTAAAAAAGTCGCGATCCATCGGGGCTCCACTGGATGCGAGGCATTCTACGATTTGCACCGCGATTAGCGGTCTCCGTGACATGTGTGATTTCACCGGAACCCAAGTCCTTGATCTTGATATTCAGAAAAAACTCCGAACTCATGTTTTTCCCGCGGTTCACAATGCCGCTACCCTGAAGGAAAGCAACCTTGCTGCCGTCGGCAGAGATCACCGGATTGGCGTATTGATCAGATTTTGAAGTGATCTGCTCCACTTCTCCCCTGCGCCCGATCCTGACTCTCTTGATATGTCCGCCTTGCTGATCATCCCAGGTGGCGTAGACTACATGTTGTCCGTCACGCGACACCGAAGGGGCATACTCCAGATGTTCGCGCGTTTCGGTCAGTCGTTCGGGCTGCCCGTCAGGCAGCGCCATCCTGTAGAGATACCCGGCCGCCTGGAAAATGAGGTACTCCTTGTCCGGAGTCAGCACCGGCCACCGGATCACCCTGGCACGGAATCTGTCATCCTCCACCGGGAAATCAAAAGAGACGGCATCGGCGATTTTTTTACTCACCGTGGCATTGAAATGAATTTCGGTGACCGAACCATCTTCCAAAGCAATGCGATGAAGCTTTCCGTCAAAACTGATTACAATATGCAGATTATCCGGAGTCCAGGCGAACGCGGGATAGAGCCCGTGAATAGCCCAGGTCTCCTGCTGATCGAGATCAAGGCCGTCAAACAGCACCCGCTCACGGCCGGTGTCGATATCACGGATCATGAGCACGGATTTTGTGCCGATTCGGCGGACAAAGGCCAGTTTGTTGCCATTGGGAGATGGTGTCGGACGCACGCCTCCACCGGTTGCCCGGGTCACCGGTTCCACGCGGCCGGTTTGCCGGTCGAAACGGTTGATTTGAAAGATGCCTTCATGCACATCTCTGTTGTAATCAAACGGGCCAGAGAAGCTGTAATAGATCCATCTGCCGTCCGGTGAAACTGTCGGTTCATTCTGATCGGAGGTCCAGGTCTGTTTTTCTGTGAGCTGGAGTCCGTCACCACCCTGAACATGGTACATCCAGATTTCACCGGCACCCAGCGACCGGGTTCCGGTGAAATGTTTCCTTGCCACCAGATACTGACCGTCCGGAGTCCACGCGGGAGAACTGAGCAGCCGGAACGTCTCATTTGTGACAGCGCGTCGATTGGAGCCGGCGGCATCCATCAGCCAGATATTATCACCACCGCCCCGGTCACTGGTGAAAACGATGGTATTTCCATCAGGACTGTAACGCGGCTGCATGTCGAAAGCCGGTCCGCCCGACAGCAATTCCGCCTCACCGCCTGCCATCGGCACCCGGTAGATATCGCCCAGCAGATCAAATACGACATAATTGCCATCCGGACTCACATCCAGGTTCATCCACGTTCCTTCATCGGTTTGAAAGCGGATGTCCCGCGTTGGCCATCTTTCCCACTGCTCTCCTTCCACTTCCCATTCGGTGTCATTCACTGGTTCAATCTGAGCCGGTTGATCGATGGTATCCTCCAAAGGCGAATTCAATTCATTGCCCGGGGTCAAGATCAGCATCAAAAAAATTGCAAATAGCGAGGTCATGTCATAAATATTTAGCTCCGGTTACCGGTAAAAATAAATTAAGGCAAGATACAAAAAAATGTTTGCTTGCCTAACCGACAGGTCAGTTATTGATAATTATTGCATTTTGTACAATAAAATTCAGGTCGTATTTTTTGCAGAACCTTATACAACCGGGCATTCTCATCATCCCCTACACTCCTACATACACTGCTCGCCATGCTGGATATCCAAAAACGTCTGAGCAACAGGTTTTTCGCCCTTCTTGCCTTGCCCGCCACCGCCATGGGTTTTGCGCTTTCGGTTCAGATCGCGGCGCTGAGCTGGCTGCTTACCTATCAATACGGACTTGAAATCACCGATATCGGCCTTGTCTGGGCTACGGGGCCCATCGCGGGCATCATCGGGCAGGTGATCATCGGCATCATTAGTGATAATGTCTGGATTTGGAACGGGCGGCGCAGGGCGTTCATTGTCATTGGGGGTGTTCTGGCTTCGCTTATGCTTCTCGCACTTCCCAACATCGGGGTCATTCAGGCCGGCCTCGGGCTTGATGCCATCCTGGGTATCGCCATTCTGGTTTCCATGGTGCTGGACCTGTCCATCAATGTCTCGTTCAACCCGACGCGGTCGATTATTGCAGATGTGACTCCCGAGGGACGCGAACGGACCAAGGGCTACACCTGGATGCAGACGGTTTCGGGCACGTTCGGGGTGTTGTCCTACGCTATAGGAGCCATTTTCGGGAACATTGCCCTGCTCTATTTTGGCGTGGTGCTGGTTTTCTTCTTCTCGGTTATACCCCCGTTTTTTGTGAAAGAGCCGAAATACCTGGGCCGGTACGGGGAGGATGAGGATGAAATCACCAAAGAACTGGCCGGCCGGGAGGAGATGCCGCAAAGTGTGAGTGACGCCTCGATCGGACGCATTCTCATCAGCATCCGGCCGCTCTGGGGATTTCTGCTGTACGGAATCTATGCCATTGTAAAGCGACTCAGCGGATTCGAGTTTCCAGGTTACTATTTTGAGATATTTGCCTTAATCGTCACCATCTACCTGATCGGCGAAACCCTGCTGAAATCCGAGGAGGGCAAGACAAAGGAGGAGGCCGGCAAAATCGGGTTCCAGAAGGTGCTCGCCGCACACTCTTTTTCCTGGATCGGAGTGCAGAGCATGTTCATCTACTTTTTTGCTTTTGTCTCCTACCGGATGCCGGATTTGACCAATGAAGGGGTCGGCACGGTGGTGAACTGGAGTTTTTTCTCCCTTAATCTGATAGCCGCCATCATCCCGGTGCTGGCGCTCGAGCCGCTTGCCAACAGGTTCGGGCGGGTCCGGACCCATGCCACTGCACTGGTTATCATGGCCATCGGCTATGCCATGATCGTATTTCTGGGTGATTCTCCTTATGTGCTGTACATCCTGATGATGGTTGCGGGCATTGGCTGGGCATCGATCATCAGCCTGCCATTTGCAATCATGTCACAGAAGATCGCCCAGAACCAGATGGGGCTCTATATGGGTCTGTTCAATCTATCGGTAGTACTTCCGCAACTGGTATCCAGCTTTGCCGTGGGCGATATCGTCCAGGCCGTGGATAACAAAACGGTGCTGCTGGTGATCTGTTCGGTAACGGTCGCTTTTTCAGCCATCGCCTGGTACATGGTTTCCGAACCCAAAGACGAAATGACTGAAAACCCTGCCCTGCTGGATGAAAAGATTGAAAAAAAGCTCGGTGAGGCATAGCGAGCTGAAATGGTGATACCTGTGGTGCCGGCCGGCATGTCGGCATGGGTAAAAAAAACCCGACACCCCGGCTAAACCACCGGAGCATCGGGTTATCATTACCATTTTCAGACAAAGCTGAAAAAACGGGCTGAGCCTGAGGCGGGTCGGTTTTAAAAACAGGACGGTACCGCGAGGTCAGACTCAGTGTTCCGGAGACGGACTTAGAAGCCCATGCCTCCGCCCATTCCTCCCATACCGCCCATGTCAGGGGCACCACCGGCTCCGCCTTTGTCATCTTCTTTCGACGGCTTCTCGAAGACAACCGCCTCGGTGGTCAACATGAGACCTGCAACCGAAGCCGCATTTTCAAGCGCGGTGCGGGTTACCTTGGTCGGGTCGATGACACCGGCCTTGGCCAGATCTTCATACACCTCGGTACGGGCATTGTATCCAAAGGCACCTTTGCCTTCTTTTACCTTTTGTACGACAATGGAACCCTCGGCACCGGCATTGCTGGCAATGATGCGCAACGGTGACTCAAGCGCCTTGCCCACAATGTCATAGCCGACTTTTTGATCCGGATTCTCGGCTTTCAGATTTTCAAGCACGTGAGCGCAGCGCAGCAAAGCTACACCCCCACCGGCCACGATGCCTTCTTCCACAGCGGCCCGGGTGGCATGCAGGGCATCCTCAACCCGCGCTTTCTTCTCTTTCATTTCCACTTCGGAAGCCGCGCCGATGTACAGAACAGCAACACCGCCACTCAGTTTGGCCAGACGCTCCTGAAGTTTCTCGCGATCGTAATCGGATGTGGTGTCCTCAGCCTGCGCCTTGATCTGATTGATGCGGGCTTTGATGTCATCTTCTTTACCCTTGCCATCAACGATGGTGGTGTTGTCTTTGTCGATGGAGACACGGGCGCTCTGACCCAGGAAGTCAAGCGTGGCATTTTCCAGCTTGTATCCGCGTTCTTCGGAGATCACGGTTCCACCGGTGAGAATCGCAATGTCCTCGAGCATGGCCTTGCGGCGATCGCCAAAGCCGGGAGCTTTCACTGCGGCAATTTTTAGCGTGCCACGAAGCTTGTTAACCACCAGTGTGGCCAGAGCCTCGCCTTCCACATCCTCAGAGATGATCAGCAGAGGTTTGCCCGTCTGAATCACCTTTTCCAGAACCGGAAGCAGATCCTTCATGTTCGAAATCTTCTTGTCAAAGATCAGGATGTAAGGATCCTCAAGTTCGGTGGTCATTTTCTCGGAGTTTGTCACAAAGTAGGGCGACAGGTATCCGCGATCGAACTGCATCCCTTCAACCGTCTCCAGGTAGGTGTCGGTACCCTTCGCTTCCTCCACCGTAATCACACCGTCCTTGCCCACTTTCTCCATGGCATCGGCGATCAGATTGCCGATGAACTCGTCACTGTTGGCTGAGATGGTACCAACCTGCGCGATCTCGTTGCGGTCGCTGATTTCATTGCTGATATTCTTGAGCTCGGCAACAACAGCTTCAACCGCTTTGTCAATGCCACGCTTAAGGTCCATCGGATTGGCGCCGGCCGTCACATTCTTGAGACCGGTCTGGATGATGGATTGCGCCAGCACGGTTGCTGTGGTGGTACCGTCACCGGCATTGTCGCTGGTTTTGGAAGCCACTTCACGCACCATCTGGGCGCCAAGATTTTCCATTTTGTCTTCCAGCTCGATCTCCTTTGCAACAGTTACACCATCCTTGGTCACCGTAGGGGCGCCAAAGGATTTTTCAAGTACGACATTGCGTCCGCGGGGACCCAGGGTCACCTTAACCGCGTTGGCCAGTTTATCGACCCCCTTCTTGAGGCCGTCACGAGCTTCGACGTTATATTTAATTAATTTTGACATAGGTCAGTTTGCTTTTTTAAAGATTAATAGGTTCAAATGAAAACTCATCAGGTGAGGATTCCCAGAATATCGGCTTCCCGCATGATCATCAGCTCTTCGCCGTCAATTTCGATCTCGGTTCCGGCATATTTGCCGTAGAGCACCTTGTCGCCTTTCTTGACGGACATGCCGATTTTCTTGCCGTCCTCGTATTTGCCGTCGCCAACCGCCACAATGGTTCCGCGCTGGGGCTTTTCCTTCGCCGAATCAGGAATGATGATCCCGGAGCTGGTTTTTTCTTCAGCAGAATCCGGGCGAACCAGTACTCTGTCGCTAAGAGGTTTGATACTTGCCATAGCTGTAATTTTTTTTGTTAATGGTGATTAAATGTTTTGGCACTCCAGGTTCGTGAGTGCCAATTCACAATTCGTGCCAATTATAAGAAATGCTCTCTTATTGCGCAAGAGTCATTTTTTACATTTTAGCACTCCATGTGTATTGAATGCTAACAATGTCTGAACAACGCCCGCACCAGCCTTCGTTCACCTTTTATTTTTGAAGATGTTCATGCCATGCAGCCAGCTCCACGAATTCCGGCGGTTCCAGCTCTTCCGCCCTTCTGCCGGCATCAAATCCATTGGGAAATTCATCGCCAAGTAATGATTTGAGAGCGTTTGAAAGTTTCTTTCTTCGTTGCTGAAAAGCAGTACGCACCACCATCTTGAAAGAATCCAGGGATACGGGAAGATCTTCGGAGGAACGGGGAAAGTGCGCATTGCCCGGGCGATAGGTGATTACCGCACTTTCTACCTTGGGCGGTGGCTGAAACACATGACGGGAAACAGAGAAGAGCTGTTCGACATTTCCCAGCACCTGTGTCTGAACACTGAGAATGCCGTATTCCTTCGTCCGGGGACGCGCAGTCAATCGGTCGGCCACCTCCTTCTGAATCATAAAAACAGCCTGGGAGAAGAGCATTCCACTGTCAAGAATCCGGAACAGTATGGGACTTGTAATGAAATAGGGCAGGTTTCCCACAACCACCAGCTTGCCGGAGAAATTCTGGCTGAGAAAATCGAGCCCGGCATCCAGAAAACTGACGGGATGAATGACCACACCGGGACAGATGCGGCCGATAACTTCAATCGATCTGGGATCCACTTCAAAGACATGCAGATCCGAAAACCTCTGTGACAAGAGAACCGTCAACGCTCCCGTGCCCGGACCTATTTCCACAACCCGGTCCCCGTCAGCCGCTTCCAGACTGTTTACAATTTTACGGGCAATGTTGCTGTCCTTTAAAAAATGCTGTCCGAGTGATTTTTGGGGTTTCAGGTACATATATCTGTGCATGTTCCGGTATGATTAGCTCAAAGGTACACCTAATTATTTAAAGACATCCAATTCTTGATTATTTTTTTTAATTTGAAGGATTGATCCTATCACGAATTCGCCGGCATCATGGAAATAATGAACCCCTATCAGGTGGCGCATCAGTTCGGACTAAAAACACTGGAAAAAACCGAGACGTATTCCGGTTCCCGCGCCAGCATGAAGATAGGATTGCCGAAAGAGCGTTCCATGGATGAGCGCAGACTGGCTGTCACACCCGGCGGCGTTTCCGATCTTGTTGCCAACGGACATGAAGTGTACATTGAGGCCGGCGCGGGTGAGGATGCCCGTTTTACCGATCTGGAGTATTCCGAAGCCGGGGCCACAACCATCTGGTCGGCCGAAGAGCTGTATAAAAAATCCGAGATTATCCTGAAAGTGGCTCCGCCGGACGAGAGCGAACATGAGCTGCTTCAACCGGATCAAACCATCATCTCGGCTCTTCATCTGGGCAACACGACAGAAAGCTATCTGAAAGAGCTCATCCGAAAAAATGTAACCGGAATTGGCTTTGAATTCATAAAATCACCGGACAACAGTTTTCCCATCGTTCGAATGATGCATGAAATCACCGGGTCCATGTCGGTGCAGATCGCCTCGCATTATCTGGAAAACAATCAAAAGGGACAGGGAATCCTCCTTGGCGGCATATCCGGTGTACCTCCCGCGACAGTTGTCATTCTGGGCGCGGGCATCATTGCCGAATACGCCGCCCGGACTGCACTCGGTTATGGCGCCCAGGTTTTTGTGATGGACAACGACCTGGCCCAGCTGCGCCATCTCGAAAATTCACTGGACCGACGCATCATCACTGCCATGGCAACCCATCAATTTATATCATCGGCACTGAAAGTGGCAGATGTGGTGATCGGTGCAGCCTTGGTAGAGGGTCATCGCTCGCCATGCTGGGTCACCCGGCCCATGGTGGAAACAATGAAAGCCGGTGGCGTTATTGTGGATGCCGTTATCGATCAGGGAGGTTGCATTGAGACCAGCCGAATCACCTCCCACTCCGATCCGGTCTATGTCGAATGTGGTGTGGTCCACTACTGCGTTCCCAACATCCCCTCCAATGCCGCCCGAACCGCCACGATCGCTCTGAACAACCTGCTGGTCCCGTTTCTGCTGGATATCGGTGACGCCGGTGGCCTTCGGGAAGCTCTCTGGACCAACGTAAGCCTGCGCAACGGAACCTATGTATACAAAAACCAGCTCACAAAAAAATCACTGGCACAACTTTTCAACATGCCCTATCGCGATATCGAAATGCTTATTGCCAGCCGGATCTGAGCTGCACCAGCCAGGTTGAAATGCGACATCCATCGAATATAAATTTATTTTATTCACATCAATAAATTTTATATATAACAATACTTATTTAATTTAACATCATATATTTATGAAAAATATTCTATTAACTGCACTTGGTGTTTTACTACTGATTACTGTCAAAGCCTGCGGACCCACTCACGAGTGTGATGTTCTCCCGGGCCCCATGAGCGAGGAACGTATTCTTGAGCACGTGGAAGTGCTCGCCTCCGACGAGTTCGGCGGTCGCACACCCGGCACAGTTTATGAGGAGATGACGGTGGCTTACATAATCAGTCGGTTCGAGGAGTATGGCATCAAACCGGGAATGCCCGACGGTGCATTCACACAGGCAGTGCCCTTGATGGGGCAAGTCACCCATAACATTCGTGTATCACTGCAATCCGGGCAAGAACAGGTCCACCTGGCGTATCAGGACGATGCCATGGCATGGCCTGCACATGTACAGGAATCGATAGACGTACAAAACGCCGAGCTTGTTTATGTCGGATACGGAATAGAAGCACCCGAGGAGGACTGGGATGATTTCAAAGGTGTGGATGTGTCCGGCAAAGTATTGGTATTCAAGAACTACAACCCTGTCACCTACGAAGATCGTTTCGATGGCGGCAACCGCCTTTATTATGGCCGATGGACCTACAAGTTCGAGCAGGCCATAGAGAAGGGCGCCCTGGGCGCGATCATCATTCACACGGACGAGACAGCCGGTTACGGCTGGGATGTGGTGCGAAACAGCTGGAGCCGCGAGCGGTTTTTCGTCTATGACGACCAGGAGCATCAGACCGAATTCAGCGGATGGCTGACCCACGAACGCAGTCGTGAACTTTTTGAGAAGGCCGGACTCGATCTTAATGACATGCTGGAAGCGGCCGAGCGTACTGATTTCGAACCCGTACCCCTCACAGGAGTGCGCATCAATGCCACCATGGATGCCGTGTACCGCACCATAGACGGCCAGAATGTTGTCGGCAAAATCCCGGGCTCTGACCCCAAACTGGCCAATCAGGCCGTGGTCTTCTCGGCTCATCATGACCATTTGGGTATTGGCAGTCCGGTGGAAGGCGACTCGATATTCAACGGAGCCTGGGATAATGCCAGCGGGGTAAGCCTCTTGCTCAACCTGGCCCGGCTCTATCAGTTGGAACCCGAAGAAATCCGCCGCACCCTCTATTTTGTGACCGTAACGGCTGAAGAGTCCGGCCTGCTTGGTTCGCAATATTTTGCTGAAAATCCGCCGATCCATGCCGGTCACATGTCAGCCAACATCAACCTGGATGCCACCAATATTTTCGGTGAGACCAAAGATTTTGTGGCGATCGGCTATGGCCGATCCGACATTGACGACATTCTTGCAGAGGAAGCGGAAAACCTTGGCAGGATCGTCATGCCCGACCCGCGGCCCGAGCAGGGCATCTACTACCGCTCCGACCATTTCTCATTTGCAAGAGTTGGAATCCCCGCACTCTATCCCAACCCCGGAACCCGATTCGTTGATAAACCCGACAACTACAATGAACAGGTCGCAGAGTATCGAGAAAAAATCTATCATACGGTGCATGATCGTATCCATGACTGGTGGGATCTGTCCGGTGCCGTTGAGGATCTGAAGCTGATCTACCGGGTAGCCCTGCGCATCGCCAACGAAGATGATCTTCGTCAATGGACTCCCGGAGATGAATTTGAAGAAGCGAGGATCAGAGCTCTTGATGAAGCACCTGCACTCTGATCACAGGCCGGATTACCGACTTCACGTAGTGTTTGCACAGTGTGATGTCATGCACAGCGTAATTCATGCACAAACCTGAAAATATGCACAGTCGAAAGGAGTTGAGTGAACAGAATTACGGAAGGATCAGCTGGATCAATCTCCTGCTCATCCCCCCCATTTTCATGCTTTTTGCCTGGCCCTACGCCATGTTTGGATTGTGGTTCAATTTTCCGGAAATCCTGTTGTATATGGGGACGTTCTGTTTCGCATTTCCATTTACAATGACAATCATTCATGGCCATGTAACCATCGCACTGGGTGCTCTTCAGCGCATTCAATACTACGAATGGCTGGTCCGACACCCTTGGGGGTTCGGGTTTTGGCTCCGACCCATATTTTTTTCAACCCGTTTCCGATTAATTCTTTTATTGATTAGCTTTACAGCATTAGTTGCAGGTGTTATGATCTAATTCATGCAGCATCAAGTGTCCCCAAACCAAAAAACATCGATTATGAGTAAAGAAAATTCAATAAGCAGAAAAGCTTTCTTGGGAAAACTCTCCATGCTCGGCCTGGCAGGAGCCGGAGCCGGTGTGCTTTTAAAAGGATGTGGCAATGGTGAAGAAGCGCCGGCTGACCCTTGTGCCGATCTGTCGGGACTCAGCGAGAGCGATATTCAACTTCGTGAAACACTGCAATATGTCGCTGAAACACCCAATCCTGATGAAAGATGTGATAATTGTGAGTACTGGGTGGATGATCAGCATGGGCCTCAATGCGGTGGTTGTACGCTTTTTGCGGGTCCGGTCCATCCCGCCGGATGGTGCGTCTCCTGGGTACCACAGTCATAGCACATTTAGCATGGCATATTTAAAAAATCGGCGTTAACTAAAACTGAATACTGTTGATTATTCAAGACCTGTCGGTCGGCTCCTTTACGGGATGTGATCACAGGTCTTTTTTTTATGGCAAACGCTACCGCTCCAAACCGCAGATTTATTCATCGCTCCACTTTCCGGATCCAAAACGGGTTTGCTTCATCGCCATCTGCAACCGTTCACTAAAAAATTTTCTCTTGCCTTCAGATGGTTTTCCATCACTGTAATATTTCCAAAACTTCTTCTCGGATTCCAGGGTCCCGATTAAAATCATCTTCTGTACCCTGGAGAGCCGGAAGTCGGGCTCAGGATGCATGATGATCTCTCCGTTTTTCTCGAGCCCAACTATAGTGCAACCGGTTTGGTCACGAAGCGCAAGCTCGCTGATCTTCTTGTTACACAGTTTTTCAGGCATATTCACTTTAAAGATGTTGAGTCCTTCGGCAAGCAGTACCATTTCCCCACGCTGCAGATAGTTGAATATGGCGTTGGCCCCCATAGTGGAATAGGAAAGACTGAAATCCGCACCCGCCCGCCGCAGGGTGTGCAGGTTTCGGTCGAGTGTTGCGCGTGAAATAATCTGCATATCGGGTCGAAGCCGTCTGCAATACAGCGTCAGATAAATATTGGTGTCATCCTGATTCGGGGTGATGATTACGGTGTGTGCTTCGTCGATGCCGGCCTTTTTGAGTACCTGAAAGTCAGCAGCATCGCCGCTTATAAGATGCTCCTGGTACGCCTGCAGGTATTTACCCCGGTCGACAATTTTGAAAGGAATCTGTCGCTCCTTCAGCGATCGGGCAACCGACTCACCAACCCTGCCGCCCCCGAGAACCACAACCGGGGCATCGCTGGCATGGTAGATTCCCATTAACTCATCGTACTTTCGCAAATGAGGGACGGTCCCGACCAATACGAGAATACTGTTTGCACGTATAACCGTATCGGAGTTGGCGAGCCGGTACTCCCCGCGCTCCCATATGCCTACGATATTTACACCGGTTATTTCACGCACTTTTGATTCCTTCAGGGTCTTACCGACCAAAGGCGTTTCCATGGCCGGCGCTTCTGCTATAACCAGCTCCTGAAAACGGCCTATGACATGTACCCTGGCACTTCCGCTCACGACGCGACGGGCGAGCGACTGCCCCATCATTTCAGCCAGATTAAGCACCAGGTTACTGCCGGCAAGCTTGAGGATGTCGACGGCCTCATCAACGTTGGTAAAGGAGACTACAGGCAGCAAATCGCTCAACTCTCTGATGGTGAAAACCACATTGGTATTGACCCGCTCATTATCATTTGCTACCACCATGGCGGCATGTTCTACCTGCAATCGCTTCCAGGTATCCGGATCATCCACATTGCCATGCACCACCTCATATCCCATATCACTGACCTCCAGTGCTTCGCTGAGATCCGGTATCACAATCCAGTAGTCATAATTGAACGTTTTCAGCACATCGATGAGTGATATGGCTACACTATTGAATTTTGTGATGAGAACGTGATTGCGCGTGTCTGACGGCAGTTTTCGGGGCGCACGGGCCTGCGCCTGGGCTTCCAGCCAGGGTGCATAGAAAAACTGGATAAAAGTAAACGGCAGCATCACCAGGAGAAAAACCACGCCGGTCACCAATACGATCATTGAAAACAGACGACCCGGATCCGATTCAAAGACTATATCGCCGAATCCGAGTGTAGACATGGTGACCAATACCCAGTACAGCCCGGACACCCAGCTGTGCTCCTGATCTTCCATCCTGCTGATCATCTGAAACAGCGTCGTGTAGATAAGTACGACTGCAATCAGAAATATAATAAAGAAGAAAAGCCTTTTCAGGTTTATCCTGGTTGATTTCTTCCTGAAAAAGAAATTCAGCTCTGCAGTGATTAATATCATATTTTGTTACCTGAAAAATAATGCTTGCCGGCAGATTCAAATTTAAGACATCTGACATGAAAAACGTAATCATCTTATCCGAAATAGCGCGAAAATAAACGCAAATACTGCTCATTTCTTCCTTTTTTTTATAATTTTTCGAAACGATCGGTCCGGCCGGTTGATTTATATACTCAACAGTACCATTAATATTTGAATAGTATCCATGCAAAAATCCATAAACTTCTCTCCTCTTGAATATGAGAAACCTTCACCCGGTGAAATCCTGGAACGGTCGCGCTCTTTTCTGAAGCTTATGAAAAAACGGCGCACAGTTCGTGAGTTTTCTGATGAACCGGTACCCGATGAAGTGCTGATGAACTGCATCGAAGCCGCTGGAACGGCGCCGTCCGGTGCGCACATGCAGCCCTGGCACTTTGTCCTGGTCAAGGATCCGCAAATCAGGAAACAGATTCGAATTGCAGCCGAAAAGGAGGAACGTACCAACTATGAGATGCGATATTCCGAGGAGATGAAGAAGGATATCGAGAAACTGGAAACCAATTTCGAAAAGCCGTATCTGGAACATGCTCCTGCCCTGATCGCTGTCTTCAAGGAGTCGTACCGTATTGAAAATCAGATTCGCAGGAAAAATTACTATGTAAACGAATCGGTGGGTATTGCGACCGGACTCCTGATTACCGCACTGCATTATACCGGACTGGTCACACTGCCGCATACCCCCAGTCCCATGCGTTTTTTGAATGAGATCTTGCATCGGCCCGGCAACGAATCGCCTATTTTGTTGCTTCCGGTTGGATATCCTGCCGAGGGGACATGCGTGCCGGACCTGCAACGCAAACCCATGGAGAAGCTGCTGACCGTCTTCTGATCCAACACGAACTACGTTCTCATGTCAGACAATCATCCAGACCCAATCGATGGTGCCGTCGAATATCCGGTTGACGGTGTGCTTGACCTGCATGTATTCCCACCATCAGATGTCAGCGATCTGGTGCCGGAGTATCTCAGGGCGTGCCGCGAAAAAGAAATTCTCACCGTCAGAATCATTCACGGAAAAGGAACCGGAACGCTGCGCAGGATCGTACACAGTGTACTCGAGTCTATTCCCTGGGTGAATAACTATCACCTCGGTGGCCATGGATCCGGTACATGGGGCGTTACCATCGCCTATCTGGATCCGCCTGGCAAAAAAGGATCGCATCCCTCCTGATTCACGCAATAAAGCAACCTGTTCCGGCACGACCCTGATCCGATTCATCCGCGCCATGTAAGCTTTTCTGCCAGGAATTTCAATTTTTTTTGATCGCAGGAAGTCTCTGTTACATCAATTAGATATTTACCCTTAAATCTCTTATTATTAAAATATTACATCCTCCCTTTGCGTTATTTCTCATAGACATTCCCTATTTGCGTATTGCAGTATGATAGAAGACATGAAAAATATCAGCAGAATCGATCAACCATCAAAAAATACGTACGGATGGTTTGTTCGCATTCGGAGGGATGGAAAAAAGATTAGCCGTTTTTTCAGTGACGGGAGATATGGTGGAAAAGAAAAAGCACTGACATCCGCAAGGGAGTTCAGGAACAAGAATCTGGCCGAGTGGCAGAAATTTGCCCGAAATGCCGATCGTGCCATGCATCTTGGCAAGCAGAGCAATATTGGCTATCCCGGCATCAGTTACTGTGTGAAAAGCAAAAACAGAAACGGTGAAGTGTATCAGGAGCATGTTTTTCAGGTTTCCTATTCACCCGAGAAGGGCGTTCACAAAAACAAATCTTTTTATATTCCAAAAGCCCGAACCAAAAGAGAGTTCAAGAAAAATTATGAATCACGGCTTCGGAAAGCGATTGCGTTTCGTGATGAACAGATGATGAAGATATACGGGGTACGGTACGTAAACTACAAGAAACGGCAAGAAACCAGCAGCAAGAAGTAATTATCCCATCCTGTTCTTCTTAAATTTCAATAGGAGCTGAAAATTCCATCCAACCGTGCTTTGTAAAGTGTATTTTTTCTATATTGCTGTGTTTATGAAGGTTCTGTTGTATTTGGAAAGCTGAGTACAGCCGGATTTTTTCACTGCAGATCTCTGGACCCGTTTTATTGCAATTCTTCGAGCTATTGAAAAATGAGCCGTACGTGCACAAAAAAAACTGTTTTATCATTTTTGGCGATCATGCTGTTAGCCGGTGCTTGCGGCACTCCCGAAACGACCCTTCTTGCTCCGAAGCCACAGTTCACCAAACCTGACGCTCCAACATTCTACAGGGAGGAATCCGGAA
>SKXL01000119.1 GCA_007128425.1 Balneolales bacterium
TCCTTTTCGGCAACGTGATGGTAAAAGCCACGCTTCAGGTCGAACATCTGCCGCTTCCTCCCTCGGTAAAAAAAGCGCATGAAGACGGACGTCCCGTCAGAGCCTCCTACTTCTTTGAATCGACGGTCATGCCCCGAGGCGGCCGGTTCCGGTTAAGCGACCGCCGCACAGAGACCAACTCTGCCGTCTTCCGAAAATTCGATGAGATGTTTCCGGGAGGATCGGATCGTGTTGGTGGGGCAAGTCGGATGCCGGTACTGTTTACGGTTTTTCTGGATTCCCGCAAAATCGAAGCCGGCCGAACCATGGTATTTACTGTTGACCTCTCTGTTCGTTCGACCGAATACCGTATTAGCGGCAATCTGTTTACACGTCAGCGTATTCCTGAAGAAAATCTCTTCCGGGAAAAAATCACCATTCGAGCCTTGCCATCAGAAAAGAGCTGGAGCTTGCGGTATAACTTAACGGATGAGGAGTGGGGTGAAAACCGCGGCCATATGTCAGATTCTGAAAATGGCTCATTCTTCATCCCTCTTGCGTCCCGAAAAGGGTTCAGCGGCAAACTGATGATTGAGCCGATTTCTTTTTAAAATCAGGTAGTTCATACCCAAAGTTAATACACTGAATCCCATTAAATTAACAAAATTTAAGAAATCATTTATGAATGAAACCTTATATTGGGCCAATAGTTATTATCTTGCTTTACCATGCAAAGTAAAAAGCCCGGCGTCTACATACATGAGATCTCTACTCTTCGGCTATCCGTAGCGGGTGTTGAAACGGCAATACCGGCGTTTATCGGTTATACGGAAAAAGCTGACAGAGAGGGAGACAGTATGTCATTGAAATTGCAGCCGGTACGAATTTCATCTTTTCGTGAGTTCCGGGAAACCTTTGGAGGCCCAATGCCGGAACCGTTCCAGTTTACTATCACTGACACCTTCAACAGCCGATCCGAACTGACCAACCGCCAGTTCAGCTCAAAAATAATCCCGGATAACCCCTCAAAGTATAAACTGTTCTACAGCCTTCAGCTCTACTTCAGCAATGGCGGCGGTCCCTGTTTTGTCGTTTCTGTCGGGGGGTACCAGAATGCAATTATACCAGGTGATGTCAATGAAGGCACCGGTTTGCTTGGCGGTCTTCGTGCCGTTGAGAAGATTGACGAACCCACTTTGTTGGCGTTTCCGGATGGCGTTTCACTTGATACGGCTGAGGAATACGGTTCGGTGGTCAAGGAGTCACTTGCTCAATGCAAAAGACGCAGAAATCGTTTTACGATTATTGACAAGTATGACAGAAATACCAATCTGATTCAATTCCGGCAGGCTATCGGCAACGCTCACCTTGAGAACGGCGCAGCCTATTTTCCATTCCTTCGCTCCACTTTTAGTTATGAAGTGGACAAGATAAGATCTGTGATACATCACGAGATCAAAGGGAAAGCCGCTGATAAGGCGGTCCGGTACGATACCGTAAAAAACCTGGCCGAACTGGAGGAAAAATATCCGCCGATATTTCGATCGTTGCTGGCTACCACGCGAAGAAACTATGTGGTGCTTCCGCCATCCGGTGCCGTCACCGGTGTATACGTAAAAGTGGACCGGAATCGCGGAGTCTGGAAGGCCCCTGCCAATGTGATCCTGAATGCCGTTCTTGAACCCATCACTCCGATCACCGGTGTCATGCAGGCTCAACTGAATGTAGATGCCGGCGAGGGAAAATCCATCAACGCTATCCGGTCTTTTCACGGCAGAGGCACCCTGATCTGGGGTGCGCGAACTCTTGCGGGCAATAACAAAGAGTGGCGCTATATCTCGGTCCGCCGATTGATGATGTATATCGAAGAATCCATCCTTAAAGCAACCCGGTTTGTGGTAAATGAACCCAATAACAACAGGGTCTGGCTGCGGGTCCGCATCATGATCGAACAATTTCTCATTGAACTTTGGCACGCCGGGGCTCTGACCGGCAGCACACAATCAGAGGCGTTCTTTGTCAAGGTGGGGCTGGGAGAAACGATGTCGGCACAGGATGTAGACCAGGGTCGCCTCATCATTGAACTGGGCGCCGCCGCCATTCGACCCTCCGAATTCATCATTAAAAAAATTACACACAATCAGCAGAAAAGCTGACCCGTGTTTGTTACTTGCCAAAGCAACTACATCGGTCCGTTTTCATTTTTCGTGCATTGTTTGTTTCTTGATGATAGAAGCCCGTTGCATCCAAACACGAGGTACTGCTCATGAAAAATGACATCATCAAAAAAAACGCATCTGACCTTGATGCGGAACTCAATTGGCTGGCTGAGATCATTGAAACACGGATTAGGTTGAAAAATGGACAAAAAAACCGGTATCGTGACATTTCCCGGATCAAACCTCCCTCTCTGAAAAGAAGTAATTCAATGTATGCCCGGTTTGTGAGGGATAACGACCTCGGTGTTGAAGAACGGTTCCTGCTCATACTCTCGATGGTTCCGTATCTCCGGCCGCCATTGCTGGATGCACTTACCATTCCGGAATTAACTCAACCGGAAAAAACGATCGCCGCTGATGTCGCTACCCGACATTCCGACTCAGGTCCGGCTGACCCCGGCCTGGCGCAACACGGTCCAACCGACCCCGGAGTTACCGCCTCTTACCCGACCGACCCCGGTTTGGCGGCCCCAACACTGCATTCCGGATTCATCCCAACCGGCGAAACGGCCATGTTCATTTACGCCGGCGATGATCTGGAAAAAAGACTTGCCCTTCTGAAGGTGTTGGATTCCACCCATCCCCTATCCAGAATGGGTGTTCTTCGTCTGGGTGATGTACCGTCCGGTGAGCCTATGCTCAGGGGCGCTTTGCTGTTATCGGATGCGGTGTTGCAGCGATGTACGACCGGAGAATCCGCAAAGGCTGTTAATCTGACGGGTATTCCCTCAACACTGCTGTCTACCAATCTGGACTGGAATGATCTTGTGCTCGCAGATCAGGTTCTGTCACAGCTTCAGCAGGTTGAAATGTATCTTCGCAACCGAAAGATTCTGTCTGACAAGTGGCGCGGGGAAAAACATCTCCGGCCCGGTCTTAATGTGCTTTTCCATGGTCCACCGGGTACCGGAAAAACCCTCGCGGCGGCACTTTTAAGCAAGAAAACCGGGGTTGATGTGTACCGGATCGATCTCTCGGCTGTCGTTTCTGCTTACATCGGCGAAACGGAGAAGAACCTGTCACGAATATTCGAACGTGCTGCCAACCGGGATATCGTTCTCTTTTTTGATGAGGCTGATGCCCTGTTCGGGAAACACTCTTCATTTCATGATGCCCGGGACCTCCCTGCACGTCATGCTGCCTCCAGTCTCGCGCAATTCATGGAACACCATGAGGGACTTGTAATTCTGGCTGTCGACTCCAAAAACAAACTGGGCGATGCATTCCTTGAAAAATTTCAGCTTTCTGTCCATTTTCCCCTGCCCGGACCGGATCAGCGCCTCCGGCTTTGGAAAGAAGGTTTTGGTAAATCCGAAACACTCCACAGGGATGTTGATCTCAAGAAAATTGCCGCCGAATATGAACTCTCAGGTGCCGCTATTATGAATGTGATTCGATTTGCTTCGCTGCATGCGCTTCGGCGAAAAAGCAGCAAGGTAGCATTCGTCGATATCCTTGAGGGGATGCTGCATCATAAATCAAACTGATCTTCGCTATACCCGGAATATCTTTATGACCTTTTCAAAAAGGGGTTTGTAAAAGATCCGCTTTCAGAATTTTTGCTTCACCATTTGTTCAATTTCAAAAAAAATGGCCTGCCCCGTGAAGGACAAGCCATTTTTTAAATAGGATGTTTATCAACCTAAGTGTCTCAATTTAGTATTCTTGCGGTTGAGGCTGTTGTTGCATCTGGGCTTCCTGAATTTTCTGTTGTGCACGCTGCTGAAGTTCAGGATCCTGCTGGAGGGCCATATTGATTTCTTGGAAACGCTCCATATCCATTCCTTTGTCCTCAATTGCCTCTGCCAGCTGTCTTTCCATTTGCACCTCAATTTCCTGGATCTGCTCATGGGCACTTTCAAATCGCTCAAGATCTTCACCCGAGACGTCAAGATCGTCGACGGGCTGACCCATTTGCTGAGCCTGCATGATCTCATTGTATGTGCTGACTTCTATGCCTTCTTCGTCAACAACGGCAATCATTTCCTGCTGAGACTGTGCCTGAACGGTCTGGGCATCCATCGATGCGTCGATGAACAGTTCCAGTTCGTCATCTGAAACCTCAATCTGCGGTGGTGCTTGCTGCTGCGGCATCTCAAACTGTGCCTGGGCCGGCAAGGAAAAGAGAGCAAACGCAAACGCTACGATTCCGGTGGCGATGGACTGTAATTTCATAAAATCCTCTTTACTTGGTTGTATTTAGTATTACTCAATTAACTAATAACTAAGACTATGTCTTTCGTGTACCGTCAACCAAGTCAACTCTGAGATATTGCCTTTTTGATATACTTTTTCACTCAGTAAAAAATTTTATTATATGTAAAACAGTGTAAAGAGTATCAAATATAGTATTATACCGGGCGGGAGAGCGACTTCTACGGTTTCAAAGTCATGGTATAGGCAAGTTGCGCTGAGGCTTTAATATGAACGGGGCGCACACGCAATCCAGATCCAATCGATCGGTCATCGAGCAGTTGGATGTCGGTCACCAGGCTCATATCATCGATTTCAATCCGCAACATTTCATAACCGGAACTGCCCATACGTACCATCCGAATAACTCCGTGCTCCATATTGATCACGACATCCACATCATCCTGAACTACCA
>SKXL01000242.1 GCA_007128425.1 Balneolales bacterium
CTGGATCCAAAGAAGATCCTCAAGGGATATTACGGCTTCAACTCCCTGCTGGTTGGACTTGGATTGGGTATATATTACGAACCAGGGGTTGTTTTGCTCATCCTGTTGTTCATTGCTGCCATTTTTACCTTGTTCATATCAGTGACACTGGAGGGAGTTATCGGAAAATATTACCTTCCGCATCTCAGCCTCCCTTTTGTATTCGCCTTGTGGATGCTCATGCTGTCATCCAGAGAATTTTACGCACTGAGTCTTAATGAACGTGGTATTTATACACTTAACGACCTTTATATTATCGGTGGGCAGTCTCTGGTTGCCTTGTATGAATGGTGGAATCAGCTTGCCATTCCTTCAGCCGTTAGATCCTATTTTCTGTCGCTGGGTGCCATTCTGTTTCAATTCAGTGTGTTGTCAGGCGCATTGATTGCTTTTGGTATTTTCATTTACTCCCGGATTGCGTTCACGCTCTCTCTTCTTGGGTTCTTTGCAGCCTGGATTTTCTATATGATCATTGGAGCGGATATTTCAGAAGTCGGGTACAGTTATGTGGGATTTAATTATATCCTTACCGCAATTGCCATTGGCGGTTTCTTTATCATCCCGAATATTCATTCCTATTTTTGGGTGCTTTTGATTGTGCCGATGGTAGCTATCGTTACTATCAGTCTAAGCTCAATTCTTTATGTTTTTCAATTGCCGGTATATGCACTCCCATTCAATATGGTTGTTCTCATATTCCTGTATGTGCTTCAGTTCCGGATT
The DNA here is from genome assembly GCA_007128425.1 of Balneolales bacterium. Lineage (GTDB taxonomy): Bacteria > Bacteroidota > Rhodothermia > Balneolales > Natronogracilivirgulaceae > SKNL01. Next base: position 763 of record SKXL01000242.1, read on the forward strand.
ACGAAGCGCCCCGGCCTCCAGACTCTGTTTGTACAGCGGAACTCACCTGAACGTAACCTGTACTCCTATCTGAACTACCGTGAGAGGTTTGATGAATTAACGGACACCCCTGTCCGACTTCCTTTTTTCGGAGAGTGGATCGTGACCCAGGCCCATCAAGGTGAATATACACATAAAGACGATTGGCAGTATGCATGGGATTTTGAAATGGTGGATGATGCCGGCAAAACCTTCAGGAATTCCGGTGACATCGTGGAGGACTATTACTGCTTCAACAAGCCGGTTATCGCACCGGCTGACGGTGTAGTTGAAGAGGTGATTAATGACATCGATGACAATATCGTAGGGGAGCGGAATCTTGACCAAAACTGGGGTAATACCGTAATTATCAAACACTCCAAGGCATTCTATTCCAAACTGAGTCATCTGAAAAAGGGTTCTGTTAAAGTAAACAGAGGCGACCGGGTGAGGCAGGGAATGCCAATCGGCACTTGCGGTAATTCGGGCAACTCTCCCTATCCGCACCTGCATTTCCAGCTGCAGTCCACACCTTATGTCGGATCAAAGACACTATCCCATCCAATAAGCAATTATTTTGCCAACACTGGCGGCAGCAAGAAGCTGGTGGAAGTCGGCATTCCGAATAAAAATGACCTGGTATCCAATATTCAGGTTCATCCTGTAGTCAAGAATGCGTTTGAACTGGTTCCCGGGAGAATTTTTAAATTTGAGGTGACGGGTCTCAGGCAACAAAATGTTACCTGGGAAGTTCGAACGGATAGCTACTTGAATCAATATATCGAGTGCCGGGAAACGGGTTCCAAAGCCTACTTTGAACCGGGGCCCGCATTAGTGAATTTCGTCCATTTTGAGGGAGACCGCTCATCACTTCTTTACTATTACTACTTGTCGGCATACAAAATCAGTTACGGGTTTGAGAGTGGACTTGTGTTGAAAGACACGTTCCCGTTGAATCTCGTTTTCAATCCTCAAAAGATGATTCTCCAGGATTTTGTGGCTCCGTTTTATCGCTATCTGTCCGGCCATTTTGAATTGCGCTATCCGGTTTACAATGGTCTACCGCCATCCCGGATTGAACTTGATGGTTCTGTTAAAAAAAGAGTATTTACCCGGATTACCGATGAAATGAAATTCCGGTTCGTTATTCGTAAAGAAGGTCTTTTGGAGTTCCTGGTTTCCGGGAAAAATCTTGAGGTAAAAGCAAAATGTGTGGATCCATGTTCACGATAATGCGAGTGTTGTTTGCTATCATCTGGTTATCATTCCTGTCTTTTGAATACAGCCAGGCCCAGACACGCTATACCACTGGTTCCGTGGATGCAAAAACCTACCAGCTGTGGTACGAGGGAGACTGGAATGAACTTATCAGAACCGGCAATGAGGCGCTGAAGCAGGGAATTGATTTCTACAATTTGAGGCTTCGCATGGGCGCTGCGTGGTATGAGAAGAAAAACTATCACCAGGCCATTCGTCATTTTCAGTCGGCTTGGAAAATGAACCCGGACGAAACCGCATTGAAAGAGTATCTCTACTTTTCCAATCTTTTTTCCGGCCGGGAATATGAGGCGGCGCAAATCGAAGCCACCATGCCAATACACATGCGGAGCAGGATCAATCTGTCGGATCACAGTAATCTGATGCAAGTCTATGGTGCTTATGCCCGTCATGCCGGTGCTCCTTCATCGGCAACAGATCAGTTTGGCAGTTCCGTTTCAAGTGAAGGAATTCAGACAATTACCAGGGGATATCATCTGCTGAACATAGGTATGGAGCATCGAGCCGGTTCCTGGATCTGGTTGCATCACTCATACACACATATTCAAAGATCATTTTTTCTTTACTATAATATTGGAGATCTGTCGTTCATCAATCCGGATGATAAAACATATATCAACCAATATTACCTGGGTGCGACGGCGCTGATAAAACAGGGCCTGGATGTGCGGGCCGGTTTTCATTTTATTCATTTGCTGGATTATGAACCTCGCACCACTTTTTCCAGAGGCCGGCAGAGAACGGTGTCTGAATCGGTGACAGACAGAAATATTGTCGGATTCATATCGCTCAACCGCCGTTATCCGTTTATAACTGCCGGCTTGACAGCTTATACGGGAAATGTGAATAACACGACCCAGTATCAGCAGGAGGCGATGATTTCTTTGTTTCCTTTTGGAAACCTGAATCTGTACACCACATCCGTGCTTACGCATCAGCTGCAAAAAACGATGGTTGATAACTGGAGCAGAAACTTCATTATTCAGCAACGAGCCGGCATTAAACTGACTGACAGGGCCTGGTTTGAGGCAGATGCCACACTCGGAGAACTCAGAAATTTCTTTTCCAATGAAGGACTTGCAATATTCAACGATACCGATGTCACCAGAAAGATATACGGCATTGGACTGCATGCATTGCTGACAACACGGGTACATCTCCGGCTGAATTACCTATATTTGGAAAAGGAGAGTGTTTTTGTGCCGATGCAAACTGGAATCACTGTGCCTGAACCCATATCCTACAGCACGAATTCAATCACAGTATCAATATTATGGAAAAGGTGAAAATATCCCTCTTGCTTCTGTTTTTTTTGGTTACGGCAGCCCGGCCTGTCATGGGTCAGAGCAACATCCAGGAGGCATTCAGAGAAAGTTACACCCATGAAAATAACGGAGAAATTGAAAAGGCAATTGAAGCACTGGAAAAGGTGTATGAATCCTCATCCTATGAGTTGAATTTGCGTCTTGGTTGGTTACACTATCAAAAAGGAAGTATGAATGAGTCGATTGGTTTCTATCATCGGGCCGTTGATCTGAAACCTTACGCCGTGGAGCCGAAACTGGGCCTGGCCTATCCGTTGTCTGCATTGGGAAGATGGGATGATATCATTGGATTGTATGAGCAGATTCTTAGAACAGATCCCCAGAATAGTCTGGTTAACTATCGAATGGGGCTGATTTATTATAATCGGGGGCAATATGAGCGAGCAGATCTATTCATCGAGAAAGTAGTCAATCTCTATCCGTTTGACTATGATTCTCTGCTTCTGTTCGCATGGAACAAGCTGATGCTGGGTCGAAAACGGGAAGCCACAGTGTTATTCAATAAAGTGTTGCTTGCCAACCCCGGCGATGAGTCTGCTTTGCGTGGTCTTGATATGATCCGATGATGCTGCTGACGTTCCTTTTCTTAATTGCAAGAAGTGAACCAAAAGACAATTATTTCACCAGCATCATCCGGCGGGTCAGGTTCTCATCGCTTGTTGTGAGTCGGTACAAATATAATCCGCTGGCCATTCCTGTTGCATCCCAGGTTACCTCATGCTCGCCGGCAGACATCCGGCCATTAGCCAAAATTACCACCCGCTGTCCGAGCATATCGTAAACTTCAAGTGTGACATCGCCGTCTTTCGGGATTTGAAAACGGATAACGGTTACCGGATTGAAGGGATTGGGATAGTTCTGATCCAGCCGGACCACCTCAGGAATATCAGCAACCTGTTCCCCTGAAGTTGGAACGTTTTCCATATTGATCCGGTAGATCTGACCCTGTCGCATCAGGCATAAATACAGCTCCCCATCGTGATCCTCTCCGAAACATACCAGTTCGTATCCGCTGACCTGACCCATGCTCCGGTTGTCAAAAGCCACTTCACCTTCGTAGTCAAATGACCAAAGGTCACCGGTGATATAGTCGCCGTAGAAATAGCGGCCTTGTTGTTCCGGAGCCGCGTTTCCACGATAGACAAAGCCGCCGGTAATGGACTGGCCTCCGGAAAAACCGTATTCATATACGGGCAGCTCAAGTCCGGTGGTATCGCATTCGGAGGATGGCGGATAGCAGATACTGCCTTCCATTATGTTCCAGCCGTAGTTCTTGCCGGCATCCACGACATTCACCTCTTCCCGGTCACGCTGCCCGACGTCGGCGACCCAGAGTTTTCCGGTCTCGGCATCAAAACTGAACCGGAACGGATTCCGGAATCCCCAGGCGTAGATCTCCTCGTGCCAGCC
>SKXL01000047.1 GCA_007128425.1 Balneolales bacterium
CCTGCCAGGAGAAATTCTCACTGATGCTGTTGCCGACAACCTGTACGGCGTCGTTTCCGGAATCGTTTCCGGAGTAGTCCGATCCGCTGTCGAGGTAATGAAGGGAGGATGCGTCGACAGCAGCAGGACCCATGGCGTTGTTTGTGAAGACGTTGTCACCCGAGTCGGGCATGCTGCCGTTGGCATGCAAAAACATCCCGAAACCGGCACTGTGCCGCAGGATGCTGTTGGTTAGGGTCACGCCGGCGGCATTGCTGCCAACAGATCGCGAAATAGTGAGGTTTGCCGGCTCGGTAGAACTGTGTAAGGCCTCTCCACCGCCATACTCGATGATCACATGGTTAAGCAAATTGTGCGGATGCGTTGTTCCCTGGAATACCAGTCCACGCCACCAGCCACGGCTCTCGTTTGTGCCGGTGAAGAGGATCGGATCCTCCTCCGTACCGTCGGCGTCAATAATGGCGTCGCTTCCGATAACGAGCCGGGTTCCCTGGTCAAACCGAATTTCGGTGCCTGGCTGGATTGTCAGGCGTGCATTGCTGACGGAAATACTGCCGGCGATGATGTATCTGTTCGCGGAATAGAAGGTCATGTCGTTTGAAATATTGCTGGAAATCACAACATCACCGCCGCCGACAGGTATGGTGATCGTCCGGGAATCCTCGACGCCCTTAGCCTCAACAGAAAGTGTTACGATGTAATCCCCCTCCAAATCCGGAGTAAACGAGGTGACCTGGGCGGAAGGGTCGGCAATGACAGCCGAACTGCCATCAGGTACTTCCATGCTCCAGGTGAAGACAGGATCGGTACCCTCAAAGACCGATTGACGTCCGTCAAGTACAACCGGAATACCAAGAGGCGGAGCCTGATCTTCTATGGTAATCACGGCTTCAATATCCGGATCTGATCCTACGATATCGCACGCTGCAGTAAAAAAAGAAAAGGACAGCGCCCATGTCAAAAAAAGTACGGTTAAGATCGGTTTGTTATGTTTCATATTTCCTCGTGACTTTGTCCTGTTTTATGGATTTATCCAGCATGAGAAAACACGTGCCCTAAGCAGTTGGTGCGTAATGGCAATTGGTTCACATGATCTTCTCGCGCAAGACACCGAACAGGGTCTCTGTATATTAGGTTTTGATGACTTGATCAGGTTATAAATTCCCCGTTGAGCTGGTATAGTACACTGTACTGTTTTGTACTGTTTACAGTAACCATTCCCGAAAAACTAACAAAAAGAGCCGGCAATAAAAAGTTAAAAATCCTTCATGTATTTGTTATTCATTGAATGAAGTAATATCAGGGAGAGGATGTCGGTGTTGCATGAATGCGCTGCATCTGCTTCTGTGGATGTTGTAGCAAAGCCCTCAGGATTGACCTTCTGCATCCACAATGACACCAAAAAGGTCGTAGGCTTCCGCATCCGCTATGCGGACATTGTAAAATGAACCGGCATGAAGATCTCTCGTGGAGAATCCCGAATCGGCATTTTGTATAACGACCTCGTTGTCCACTTCCGGCGTATCCCACTCCGTGCGTCCGTAAGGCACCCCATCCTCAATCCGGTCGATCAGCACCGGTAGCACCTGGTCTATCAGTGACTCGTTATGCTCTCTCGATATCTTCTCTTGCACCGCCATCAACTCCCGAACCCGGCGTTGCTTTTCTGCCGGCGGGACCGGATCCCCCAGGTCATATGCCGCAGTGGCCTCTTCCTGTGAATAGGCAAAGCAACCCAGCCGCTCGAAGCGGATATCCCTGACAAAGTCGAGAAGTTGATCAAAATGCTTCCGGGTTTCAGCGGGATAACCGACGATGAGTGTGGTGCGCAGCCGGATACCCGGCACCTCCTCCCGGATGCGGTGCAGGAGCTCACGCATCCGCGGTCCGCTCATACCCCGCCGCATGGATTTGAGTACTTCGGTGCTGGCGTGCTGAACCGGCATGTCCAGATAGTTGCAAATGTTCTCGCGTTCACGGATCACCGGCAGGATGTCCATCGGAAACCGTGCTGGATAGGCGTACTGAAGTCGAATCCAGTCGAAGCCGACATCAGATAGTCGTTTCAGCAGGTCGGCCAGAGAACGCTTGCCATACAGGTCGAGTCCGTACCAGGTGAGGTCCTGGCCGATCAGCACCAGCTCGCGCACCCCTTTGGCTTTGAGTTTGTGGGCTTCGATGATAAGCTCGTCGGCGGGACGCGAGACATGCCCGCCCCGCATTATCGGGATCGCGCAGAAGGAACAACTCTGGTCGCATCCCTCCGAAATTTTCAGATAGGCATAATGCGAGGGATTGGTGAGCATGCGCTCGCCGATCAGCTCCTTGCGATAGCGCCCGCCCAGTTCTTTGAGGACGTCAGGCAGCGAGGTGTGGCTGCTGCCGAAGTATTTGTCCACCTCGGGAATGTCGGCGCGCAGGTCGTCAAGGTACCGGTCCGACAGGCAGCCCATGACCAGCAGGCGCTCCAGCTTGCCCTCTTTTTTCAGGGAAACGCCCTCCAGAATGTGCTCAATCGACTCCTGCTTGGCATCCTCAATGAAACCGCAGGTGTTTATCACCAGCACATTGGCCTGTTCGATGTCGGTGACGATCTCGAATTCATTGGCCCGGGCCTGGGCGATGAAGACTTCGGAGTCGACCTGGTTCTTGGAGCAGCCGAGCGTGTCGACGTAGATGCGGGGAAGTCGTGTTTGCATGGATTGCGGTGGTGAGTTGTGTCGGCGGTTAGTGCCGATGGGTACTGGTTAGTAACGGGTAGTATCGGTTGATATCGATTAGTAACGGTTAGTAACGGTTTGTGATGCCCGGTCAGGATGTCTTTCGGATCCGCCACTCGGACGGGTGATAGTTATTCATGCGGCTGCCGATATTCTTGGTCCAGCCCAGCGGCAGCCCTTCGTACATGACAAGATGCCACCCCGGTTTGGCTTCGGCCGGCACCGTCAGGTTTTCCCGGCGTAAAAAACGGAGCGCCTCCTCGGGTGAGCAATCGATTTGCGGAAACCGATCCGGATTGAGATGGATGTCCAGTGCCGCCGCGGGGGCGGGAAGCACTTCATTGCGGACAATCCTGCCTGCTTCGGTTCCGGCATACCTGATGGTCAGAACACCGGCAAGCTGTTGAAGCGTGTCATAGTGTGAGGACCTGATGCGGAAAAGCCGTTCCCGGATCTGGTACCAGGCCGCGCCGCTGCCGGCAAACCATTTTGATGATTGGTTGATTGCCGCGGGATCCACCGACTGCATCAGGGAAGCCCTGCCTTCGGCTTGACGGGAGCGTGAACGGGTTTTGATGCGTTTGCGCTTTTGATTTTGGGCGGAATGGCGAAAAATGTCTGAAGATCTGCTGTGGATTTCGTGCTGAGTGATTGCCCGGTTTTGGGTCTGAACATGGCCGGGTTCTTGCCGGTTTTTGCAGATTACACTCAGGAATAAGCCCTCCCCGGGGGTCCGGTGAGGATAGAACCCGTATCCGGTCACCTTGTTTCCGGAAATCTCCCGGATTCCAAATGCATCATTGCTGCTGTCGTCCGGAAGATCGATCCGGACACATTCGCCGCCGGTTTCATCAAGCAGCCAGGCGACATTCTGCTCATTTTCCTCCGGATTGAACGTGCACGTGGTGTAAACCATAAAACCGCCCTGTTTCAGCGCGGGCCAGAGTCCGGCAAGTATGGATCGCTGTCGCAGTGAGCAGTGATTTGCATTCCCGGCTGTCCATTGGAGACGCGCGCCGTAATCCTTGCGAAACAGGCCCTCACCCGAACAGGGGGCATCGGCCAGGATCAGATCAAAGAAACCGGGGAGTGATGAAAAATGCGATGCATCATTCTGGGTCACCACTATATTTCCGGTTCCCCATTTGATACTGTTTTCGATAAGTGGAGGCATGCGGGAGCGAATGGCCTCATTGGCCACGATCAGCGCCTCCGGGAACAGTGATGCGAGCAGCGTGCTTTTACCGCCGGGAGCTGCACAGGCATCAAGAATGACGTTTGGCGAAGGCTCCATCCCGCCCTGGAAACCGGAATTGCCATGGTTTGCAAGCCGGCTCAGAACATGCTCCAGAAACATGGAGCCGGCCTCCTGTACGTAATAGCCGCCGGCATGGAAAAGCGGGTCGAATGTAAATGACGGCCGTTCATCCAGAAACCTGCCGTTTATGGACCACGGAACCGGCTCTCCCGGCACGTCCCTTTCCGGCCGTATGCGATCCCATTTGTGCGGATTCAGCCGGATGGATGTCCGCGGCGGTTGGTCAAGCGCGTTGAGAAAGTCCTGGTGGCTGTCCGGGAACTGCTCCCTTATCCTGCGGATGAAATCCTCCGGAAGCGGTGTGAAATTATGTTGCCGTGGTTTATTCATTTTGTTACTGCTTCACAGCAGGCGTATGCTGACAGACCGGCAATAGCCACAGGCCGGAGAAAATGTCACAAACCGGTATTGCTGCGATTCATGCCTCACAGTCAGGTTGATTTCGGAGTATTGACGTCGCCGTCATCAGACAGACCCCAGCCGGTATTTCCCTCGCGTCCGCGGTCGTAGTAGCGGATGGTCGGATAGGCGAATGAGATATCGTCATGCCGGGCGAATTCGGAAAGGACCTCTTCCCAGATCTGCTGTTCGGTGCCCCGCCGGGTGCGGGGGTTGGTGAGATAGCGGACCGTTAGTACAATGCCGAAATCCTTCACATCGGTGTACACCGTCGGCGTAAGGATGCGGTAGGTGATCAGGTAGGAGCGGGCGGCGCGGCGCAGCTGCTGCTTGGCCTGATCGGATATGTTGGCCGAGTGGCGGTCGGCAATCTCCTGAAGCAGTTTCTTTGCTTTTTTCCAGTTACTCTCCAGGCTGATGCGCACCGGAAGTTCGTTCCAGATGAACTGAAAATCGGCGGTGTAGTTGGCAATGTTCTCGGTAAACACCTTGTGGTTGGGAACGTGGATCACCCGACCCGTGCTCTGGTCGGCATCCACCCAGTTGCCAATCTCCATCAGACTGAATTTGAAAATACGCAGGTCGATCACGTCACCGCTCACACCGGCGATGTCGATGCGGTCGCCGATCTCGAATGGCTTGCGCCACAAAAGGAAAAGCCAGCCGGCAAGATCCGCCACCGAATCCTTCAGGGCAATGACCAGCGCCGCAGAAAGAATGCCCAGGAATGTGGCGATGGACTGAAATCCTTCAAACCAGGCCCGGCCGAGAATCAATATGGCAATGAAAAAAAGAGTCCGCGTGAGGTACTTGCGCCACTTGTAGTGCAGTTCCGGATCGGTTGTATGGCGGTATACGATCCGCAGGATGATCGTCCGGACAAGCCAGAAGGCGAAAATGAGAACAACGGTGAACAGCAGGTTCTGGGTGAACCCGTGACTGAGATCGGTCAATTCAGCGATACTTCTGGTGAGACGATTGAATATGTGGACATCCTGCTGCATCATAATGAACGGTCAGTGCGATCGTTGGACTTATTACACGTAGTGATTGTTTGAAATGATGTGATAATTTGGTAATTTACAAATCTTATCTTGTCAAAAGTAGCAACAAAATTATGCTTTATACACTGACTATCATTCTTATTACGATCATCGCGGTTCTGATGGTCATCGTCGTGCTGCTGCAAAGCGGTCAGGGCCAGGGCCTTTCCGGCGGCATCGCCGGCGGCGCAGGCATGATTGGAGGCGGCAATATGATGGGCGCGCGAAGAACCGCTGATTTCCTTTCAAAATCGACAGCCGTGCTTGCCACGATGTTTCTGACGCTCTGCGTGCTGGCGAACTTTTTCATCGATCAGGAAACCGTTACGCAAAGTACTATTCAGGATCGCGCCGTTCCTCCGGTTCAGACAGAGCAGGACTTCGGGGCTCCAGCCGAAACATCACCGGCACTGCCTCCGCAGGATCAGGCTCCGGAACCGCCAATAGAAGACTGATCAAACGACGAGCACCCGGATTGCGGTCCAGGGTATCAACAGTGCCAGGCTCAATCGACAACCTGGAGAGGATCATCTCCAGCACAGGACGATGACAAGGGTCGGACGCTTACCTTGATGGGATTATCACCAGGAAAGGGTGATTATTTGAGCTTGGGACTGATCAGCCCGGGACCGTTGTTGCGCACATTGTTCACATCGATACTTACCTTGTAGGTGGACATGTTTTCTGTCGGGTAGGGTGTGAGCAGTGACTGCAGCATCTCCGGTCGAGGCTGCACCGGATTGAGCCAGACGTTGTAATCATCGTTCCGCAGTATCACCGGCATGCGCTCGTGCAAAGGCTGCATAAGTGAATTGGCCTCGGTAGTGAGAATTGCGAACGTGTGGAGTTCACTGCCGTCCGAATCCACATGCGTCTCATAGATGCCGGCCATGCCGAACAGCTCCTGGTCCAGCAGCCGGATGTAAAAGGGGATCTTTTTGTCGCCTCCGAAATCCTTCCATTCATAAAAACCGTTGGCCGGAATGATGCACCGCTTTCGCTGAAATGCTTTTCGAAAGGAAGGTTTTTCGTTGACCGTCTCGCTTCGGGCGTTGATAAGCGGTTTCCAGTCCGACAGATCCTTCACAAATGGCGGTACTAGTCCCCATTTCAATTTACCGGCTACACGTTCATTTGTTCCTTTGACCAGCACCACCGGTCGGAGGGTGCCCGGAGCCGCGTTATAATCAGGCTGGATGAGTTCCTCATCAATAATTTCAACTTCAAACTGATCTTCAATTGCTTTTTTGTCTGAATAAAGCGTATATCTTCCGCACATGATGCTTGACAGTTTGTTGTTTTATGTATTTGAGCCGGCGTATTGCATACCGGTAATGGCATAGTGACAGCATATTGGTCGGCAAGATACATTTTTTTTAACTGATTGGTTATAAGCATGAGGCTTTTCGATACCATTTTTTTATCCAGCGACAGCAGACTGCGCGCCGGGTGGAGGCTGCTCATGCAGCTGGTTTTTTCCGTCCTTTTCTACATTCCACTGCATCTGGTTGCATCACAGCTGGGTGGACAAAACCTCCAGATCATCGCGGGAGGCATTGCCATCACCCTGGCGGTTTGGGTGGCTGGCCGCGTGCTCGACAAGCGGCCGCTTCGCGATTTTGGTCTGCGGATGGATGCGCAATGGTGGCGGGACTGCCTCACCGGTTTTCTCATGGCCACAGCGGTCATGTCACTGATCGTTCTTTTCCAGTGGGCAGCCGGATGGATCGAATTCACCGGCTTCGGATGGAACCGGGCATCGCAACGAAATTTCGTTACGCTTCTCGGTGGTTATGTACTCGCCATGGCCGTTGTCGGTTTTTATGAGGAGCTGTGGTCGCGCGGATACCAGCTCAGGAACCTTACCGAGGGGTTTTACACCGGCCATAACCGGAATGTGGCCGGCCTGATCGCCATCGGGATTTCATCCCTGATCTTTGGTATTTTGCATATTGGAAATCCAAATGCCACATTACTCGGAATTGTTGTGATTTTTTTAGCCGGTGTGATGCTCGCGGTGCCCTACGTGATTACGGGTCAGCTTGGTTACTCGGTCGGGCTACATTTTGCCTGGAATGTGATTCAGGGGGCGGTGTACGGCCTTCCTGTCAGTGGTATTCGTTTCCGGCAGTCGATATTGCAATTCGAAGTGGTCGGACCGGAACTGTGGACCGGCGGCCGGTTCGGTCCGGAGGGCGGAGTACTTGGTGTCATCGGGGTGCTGGCACTCATTGCGTTGACCCTCGCCCATCTTCGCTTGCGCAATGATCTATTCACTATTTCGAAAGAGCTGGTTCGGCCGCCAACTTCTGGCAGCTATTAACATTGATCTGTATTTTGCGTATATTTAACAGTTACAGTAAATCGCTTATTTCTGTTAATAAGCTACTATTTTAAACCTTTATATATTTTGTTATTTGATAGATTCAACCTCCAGAGCGAGGTCTTAGACGGGTTGAGGGACATGGGTTTTGAAAAGCCCACCCCGATCCAGGAAGCATGTATTCCACTTATTTTGGAAGGCCGGGACATACTGGCCTCGGCACAGACAGGAACCGGAAAAACAGCCGCATTCGCAATCCCTGTCCTTCAGAAACTTCTGGAAAAGAAAAAGAAAAAACAGGAGGGCATTCGTGCGCTCGTGATCACGCCGACGCGCGAGCTTGCAGGTCAGGTAGACGAAGCTTTTTTTGCCATCGGTTACCACACCGGTCTCACGACCGCCAAGGTATATGGCGGCGATGACTGGTCCCGGCAGGAAAAAGCGCTCAACCGCGGCACCAATATCATTGTAGCCACACCGGGCCGTCTGCTCGATCACATAAAAATTCACGATGTCGACTTCAGCAATCTGGATTATCTGATTCTTGACGAAGCGGACCGGATGCTTGACATGGGGTTCATTCCCGACATCACCACCATCGTCAGCAAGCTGCCCAAAGAGCGGCAGACACTGCTTTTTTCAGCTACACTCCCGCCCAAAATTGTACAGCTTGCCAAAAAGATGATGAACAACCCCGAGCGTGTCAATATGGCGCCGCCGAACATGGCTGCCGAAGGGGTGACCCAGGGCATGTATTATGTCGAAGAGCGGGACAAGCTTCCACTGGTGCTCAATCTTTTTGAGAAGGAGCAGTGGTCATCGGCCATCATTTTCATGTCAACAAAGCGGGCAGTGGATAAGCTGAGCCGCGAACTGAAGAAAAAGGGCGCGAATGTGACCAGCATTCATGGCGACCGGTCCCAGGCCGAGCGTGAAAAAGCACTTGAAAGCTTCCGGAAAGGGGAATTTCGCATCATTGTTGCCACCGATGTGATGTCACGCGGCATTGATGTCGAGGCGATTTCGCATATTATCAATTTCAGTGTCCCTCATGATGTGGAGGATTATGTACACCGGATTGGGCGTACAGCACGAGCCGATGCAAAAGGTGATGCCATTACCCTTGTGTCCGGGCAGGACCGGCGCTACATGGAGAATATTATTCGTGCCATGGAGTCGAAAATCACAAAGCTGGAGGTACCCGATCTGGGCGGTGATGATCGGGAAGACAAATCACGAAAAACGCAGCGTGAAAGCTCCAGGCGCAGAAAGCAGCAACCTGCCAGGGATAAAAAAGAGGAACAGCAGAAGGATCAGAAGCAAAAGGAACCTGCCGGCGAAAAAAAACAGGATGCAGCCGCAGACCAGAAGAAGGATCAGAAAAAGCATGAAACCGGAGAGGCACAGTCCGGCCAGGATGAATCGGATGCGTCCAGACCCAAAAGACGACGGGGCAGGAGACGTCCGGGCGGTGGACAGCGAAGGGGCAAGAGGCAATCAGACAAGGATAAGCAGGATAAAAACGTTGAGCCATCCGGAAGAGCAGCCTCCACCAGGTCAGATGCCGGAAAAGCCGAACCCGATGGTACCAAGCCGGCCAAACAGGACAAAACCGGTCGCCAGCCAGAAGATGACCGGAAAGAGCAGCCCAAAGGCGGTCGTGGTGGCAGAAAGCCACAACAGCGCCGCAGAGGAAAAGGGGCCGATAAAGATGCAGCGGGGCGAAAGGGTGGTACCGGACAACAGAAAAGTCCGCGTCGCGACAAGGGACGAGGTACGGGGAAAGCGTCATCCGACCGTCGAAACCAGCCTTCAAAAAGGGATACGGAACGCAAGGAGCTTTTTGAGAACATAACCTCACCCGACATGGATAAAGTGAACAAGGCTGTCGGAAAAAAACGGGGAATATGGTCCAAAGTAAAGAGTATTTTTGGAAGCGACTGAGAACCGGGCCGAATAATAATGAATATCTACGCTGTTATCATATTGCTGGCTTTGTTGGCCAACTACCTGCTGAACCTGATATCTGACCTGCTCAATCTGAAGTCACTCAAAAAGTCGCTTCCCGATGAATTCAGTGATGTTTATGACGCGGACAAGTACAAAAAGGCCCAGGAATACACCAGGATAAGAACCCGCTTTGGACTCTTGACTTCCACAATCAGCCTGATCGTCCTGCTTGTTTTCTGGTTTGCCGGAGGATTCAACTGGGTGGATCAGTTCGTGAGAGATTTTGGATACGGGACAATTGTGAGCGGTCTTTTGTTTGTCGGAATACTGGTCCTGGCCCAGACCGTCATCTCTCTTCCCTTTTCTATTTACTCCACCTTCATCATTGAAGAACGGTTTGGTTTCAACAAGACCAGGCCGGCCACTTTTGCCGCCGACAGGCTCAAGGGTTTGATGCTAACGGTCGTACTTGGTGGGCCGTTACTGGCGCTTGTAATCGGTATTTTTGAATTTTTTGGAACGGTGGCGTGGCTGTACGCATGGGGTGTGGTTATCCTTTTTACTCTTTTTGTACAGTTTATTGCTCCTACCTGGATCATGCCGCTGTTCAACAAATTCACTCCTCTGGAGGACGGAGATCTGAAAGATGCCATTCTGGACTACACCGCAAAAGTCTCATTTCCGCTGCAGGGTATCTATAAAATCGACGGGTCGCGCCGTTCCAGCAAATCCAATGCCTTTTTCACCGGTTTTGGAAAAAACAAACGTATCGCGTTATTCGATACGCTGATTGACAACCACACCACTCCGGAACTGGTGGCTGTTCTGGCGCATGAAGTCGGCCATTACAAAAAGCGGCACATCCCCAAAAACATGATCATCAGTTTTTTGCATACCGGTGTGATGCTTTGGCTGCTTTCGCTTTTTATTCAGATGCCCGGACTCCACGAGGCGTTCTTGATGGAGGAAATTTCTGTTTATGCCGGATTGTTGTTCTTCGGCTTGTTATATACCCCCATTGAGATGATTCTCTCTGTGGTGATGCAGGTCTTCTCCCGCAAGCATGAATTTGAAGCGGACCGGTACGCTGCCGATACCACCGGCAATCCGGAAAGTATGGTCGCCGTACTTAAAAAACTGTCAGCGGATAATCTGTCCAACCTTACTCCCCACCCGTTTCACGTTTTTCTCAATTATTCTCATCCACCGGTGTTACAGCGTATACGCGCTATTCGCACCGGCCGGTAATCAACTATTTTATAATCAATAGCAAGGGACAGGCTATGAAGATTTTTTTTTACTCAATAATCATCCTGTTTGTGTTCACGCCGGGTGCTTTATTTTCAATTTCGTCATGTGACCGCGACCTGTCCAGATCAGCGCGAAGTACCGTTGATGCCGAAACATGGGCAAAAAATACCATGGCGGGGATGTCAGATCGACAGAAAATCGGTCAGCTCATCATGGCTGCAACAGTCTGGGATGAACAGCTGCCATTGGAACAGGATCCCATGGGTCCGCCAACAAGACGGCAGAAAGATCATATGCAAAGAATGATCACGGAATATCATATCGGGTCGGTCATTGTCTACAACCGGGATCGTTCGGAAAACATGGCAAGATTCAACAAGCAGCTTCAGAGATGGTCTGTGGAAAGCAATGCCGGCGTACCGCTTTTCATCTCAGCTGATCTCGAATTCGGTTTGGCACAACGTATTCCTGAAGAGGCAACTGTCTTTCCGCGTCAGATGGGAATCTCAGCCACCGGGGAACCGGATTTTGCTTATGAACAGGGACGCATCACGGCAATCGAAGCGCTGGCCACCGGCTTTAACTGGAGCTTTTCGCCTTTAGCCGATGTCAATGTGAACCCTGCAAATCCTGTGATTGGCGTTCGATCGTTCGGGGAACGTTTTTCCGTAGTTTCCGAAATGAGCCGGGCGATGATCCGGGGAAGCCAGGAGCATGGTGTAATTGCTACGCCAAAACACTTTCCGGGTCACGGCAATACGGATTTTGATTCGCATTACGATCTTTCGACGGTTACCTATGACCTTGCGACCCTGCGTGAAATTCATCTGCCTCCATTTCAATCTTCTTTTGACGCAGGTGCTGACGCGGTGATGACAGCTCATGTAATTATCGAAGCGGTTGATCCCACTGTGCCGGCCACACTATCACGACGAGTGCTCACCGGACTCTTACGTGATGAAATGGGATTTGAAGGCATAATTGTCACCGATGCTATGGGTATGGATGCCATTGATAGCAACTGGGGTGCCGGTGAAGCAGCAGTGATGGCTGTGGTGGCCGGGGCAGATATCATCATGGCTACCGGAACTCCGGAGCAGCAGATGGAAACTTTTAACGCATTATATGACGCATTCCAGAGAGGTGATATTTCTGAAGAGCGACTTGATGATTCTGTTTTCCGCATTCTCAAAATCAAGCACAAATATGGGTTGCATCACGGTTTTTCATCAGCTGACCCGGCACGGGCAAGAGAGGTGACGATGCGTGCAGAACATCGTGACAAAGCCGGAGAAATAGCCCGGAAATCGATCACGATGGTGCGTAATCAGGGTTTGTTGCCTTTTGAGCGGGATGAAGAGCTGACCACCTTTGTTGCCGGGGTGGCCTACACCAGGGAGATCTCAGATTTGATCCGTAAAACCGGCGGAGGAAAAGTGATCACCTGGGATTATGGGAACGGTCCTGTAGATAATGACCCGACACCGGAAGCCATTGTTGATGCCATAAGAAAAGCGGAGGAAGCCGACCGTATTCTGCTTTTTACCTATTCTTACAGTCAGATTCCCGAAGGGCAGGTAAAGCTGTCCGAAGCATTGTCTATTATGGGTAAACCCATGGTGGTTGTGTCGCTGGGACTTCCCTACGATCTGGTTGAAATACCTGCCGTGCCGGTGTACATCGCAACATACTCACTGGACCGGTGGCCCGATGTCACACCTACTCCCGTGGTTTGGAATGCGGTTGTGGATGTGATTTTTGGTGAAAATCCGTCAGGCCGGCTTCCGGTCGCACTGGGAACAGACTATCCCGTCGGATACGGCCTGAGTTATCAGGCATCAACCGAACAATAAATTGACAACAATTACGGAGGCAATGATCCCCGCAAGATCCGCAATCAGACCGGTTTGCACGGAATACTTGACGCGCCTCACACCAATTGCGCCAAAATAGACGGCAATCACATAAAAGGTGGTCTCCGTGGATCCGAACATGGTGCCTGCCATTTTTACGATCATTGAATCCTCACCGTAAGTAGCGATCATTTCAGCGAGTACGCCAACCGAACCGCTGCCGGTGAGCGGGCGGAAGATCGCCATCGGAACCAGTTCAACGGGAAACCCGACAAGTCCGAGTATCGGTGAAAGCGCCATCATGAAAAATTCCATGGCTCCGCTTTCCCGGAACATGCCGATCGCAAACAGAATAGCCACCAGATAGGGTATAATGCGAACGGCAATAGAAAATCCTTCCTTGGCACCGACGACAAAGACCTCATAGACCGCGACCCTCTTCAAGAGACCATAAAGGGGTATCAAAACGATGATGAGTGGAAGTATGAATGCAGCAATGGTTCTCATGGATCAGGCCTCAATTTTTTGGTTTTCGGGAATATTCTCGAGATGCTCGTCTTCGGGATGAAACCGTTCATAGACCTTGGCAGCGGTGATGCCGATAACGAGCGATATGAAGGTGACGATCAGGATGCTGATCATCAGTTCGTTTACACCGGTCCCGATGAGGGCAACGAGCGTCGCGGGCGGAAGCAGCTGGATGCTGGCCGTATTGACTGTCAACAGCATACATTGCGCATTGGTCGCCTTGTCCTTGTTTGGATTAAGTTTTTGAAGCTCCTCCATCGCTTTGATGCCCAGTGGCGTGGCGGCATTGCCGAGTCCGAGCATGTTGGCAGCCATATTAAGGCTTATAACGCCATGTGCGGGATGGCCTTTCGGCACGTTAGGGAAGAGAAATCTCATGAAGGGCTGGACCCCTTTCACCAGAATGTGCATGAGTCCACTCTCTTCGGCAATTTTCATGAGTCCAAGCCACAGTGCCATGATGCCAATGAGGCCGATCGCCAGTGTAACGGCGAATTCGGCCATGTCAAAGGCCGCTGTGGCTATCGCATTAAGTTTAACGTAATAGACTTCCGGCAGGACAATAAGCGCTGTGCCGCGGGCCGCGTCAAAAGAAACCACTTCAGCAAGCAATTCGTCTTCATTTGAGGAATCTTTGTCCTGAGCGATTTTCAGCCAGAGCTCCGGCATGTCGCTGTCGACAGTGATGATCATTTCCGGATTGTCGACATAGGGACGCCATGCCGCATCAAATGTTCCCTCATGGCCCTGTATACTGAAACGCACATTCTGGCGCTTCCCGCGATCCCCGTTTTCAGGGAAGTTGATTTGGATCTTGTGCTCTTTGCCGTTCTGGTACGGATCCTGAATCAGATCCATAACATCCTGGCTTATCGCAAAGATCAGACTGATGATGATCAGTCCGGCCCAGATATAATTAAGCATAGGTTGGCAGGATTATGTAAAAAGGTAGAATCAAAAAAAGAGCAAGGTTGAAAAAAAGCAAACGTTTTTCACTATTTTAGGCGGCATAACATACACGATTCAGATATCGCGCGTACATCGATTCAGCGGAAGATTTGTTGCAAGGGGAGTCCCGATGGCCGTGTCATTAAAAAAATCCGGAAACCACTCTGAGGGTGAATGATACAGATCATCTGTCTGTTACAAAAACACTCCACAAGTCACATAATATGAGCAGTAAAAAAACGCAAAGCAAAGCAAAAGGAAGCAATACATTGCATCCGGAGACGCGTGCACTCCACGATGGCTGGCATCCCGACAAGCCTGGTGCTCCAATTGTACCTTCCTGGGATCCGTCCTCCGTATTCCGGCATCCGGACCATGGATTATCCGGGGACTCCTGGAGCTACTCACGGCTTGCCAACCCCAATCGTGATCAGCTCGAGAAGACGCTGACATCGCTGGAATCCGGTGCGGATGCCCTTGTCTTCGCATCCGGCATGGCAGCCGTTCAGGCCATGTTCCACATCCTCTCACCCGGCGATCACGTGCTGCTGCCTGACGATCTGTACCACGGAGTCAGAAATCTGATCAATGATCAATATGAACGGTGGGGACTCACTTTCGATTTTGTAGACATGACTCGTCCGGATGAAGTCGGCAGGGCGGCGACCGACCGCACCCGAATGCTATGGATGGAAACACCATCCAACCCCATGCTCAAAATTACCGATATCATGGCACTCTCGAAGCTTGCGCGGGAAAATGGATGGATATCGGTAGTAGATAATACCTGGACCACACCGGCAGTTCAGCGTCCGCTTGAACTTGGAGCCGATATCGCACTCTATTCAACGACAAAATACCTGGGCGGACACAGCGACGTGCTTGGCGGCGCGCTGGTGCTTCGAAAGCCGGATCAGATACCAGGTGGTGATAATGAAAACACGCCGGCCGGCAGGTTGCGCACCCTGCAGCGTCAGGCCGGTGCCGTACCCTCGCCGTTTGATTGCTGGTTGATGCTGCGCAGCCTTAAGACACTTTTTGTACGCATCCGCACACAAACCGTCTCGGCACAAAGAATTGCGGAAAAACTCACCGGCCACGCTGATGTGGAAAAAGTTTACTATCCCGGTCTACAGGATCATCCCGGTCACCAGATAGCTGGAGCACAGATGGATTTGCCCGGAGCGATGATCTCCTTCCAGGTGACTGGTGATGATGAAACGGCTCTCCGCGCAGTATCTGCCTCTCGTTTGATCATCCCAGCCACCAGCCTCGGAGGGGTGGAATCGACCTGGGAGCATCGCAAGACCAGTGAATACGAGGGCACAGCTACCCCGGGAAACCTGATCCGGCTGTCGGTCGGATTGGAGCACCCGGAGGACATCTGGAACGACATTGAGCAGAGCCTCAAAAGGTGCCGGCTCCGGTAAGAAAGCAATAAAATGCAAATGTACACGATTTTTAATACTTTATGTCAGCACGATGCAGCGTTTATTTAACGTTAAAGACCTGTTTACAGATCTTCACTTAACCCCTTGATCAAGACCAGAATGGCACGTATTGAAGTCACTATGCCCAAGATGGGCGAATCTATCATGGAAGGAACCGTAGTCGAGTGGTCAAAAAAAATCGGCGACACGGTAGAACAGGACGAAACACTCCTGGAAATTGCTACCGACAAGGTGGATTCGGAAGTCCCTGCGCCGGAATCCGGTGTTCTGGTCGAAATTCTTGTGGAGGAGGGTGAGACGGTAGAGGTAGGTGAACCGATCGCTATCATTGAGACGGATGCCGAAGCGGCAAAGGATACATCCAAAAAGGGTGAATCTGCCGGAGAGGCAACGGAGGATGTTTCTGAGAAAGATGCACGGGATGAGGATTCCGGCGAAGAATCGGAAGAAAGTGAAGATGCCGAAGATGCCGAAGA
>SKXL01000103.1 GCA_007128425.1 Balneolales bacterium
CGCACACATTTTGAATCCGTCAGGATGCTTCTCGACAAAATGGGCATTTCTTACGAAGTGGATCCGTTTCTGGTGCGCGGTCTCGATTACTACACCGAGACCGCTTTCGAGCTCACCAGCCCGGATCTGGGATCACAGGATGCCCTTGGAGGCGGTGGTCGTTACGATCTTTTGATAGAAGAGGTCGGCGGTCTGCCCACACCCGCTGTCGGTTTTGCCTGCGGCATGGAGCGGCTCATGATTGCATGCGAAGCCCTGGGTATTCGTCTCGCCGATCCAGCCGGACCTGATATCTACTTTGTCACCCGAGGACAGCAAGCTGCCCAGTGGGCACTGGAAAAAATGCCGGAGTTGCGAAATAACGGTCTGGTTTGTACTATGGATTATTCCGGCCGCTCTCTAAAGGCGCAGATGAAGGATGCCAATCGTAAGCAGGCCCGTTTTGCAGTAATTGTAGGGGAACAGGAACTTCAAACCAATCTGTTCACCTTCCGTGATATGGTAAAAAGCGAAGAATTTCAGATTTCCAGCAGTGAAATCACAGAGCGGGCTCTCTCCTCGTAGAGAGACACTGTACAGCATCTCAATGTTGTCTCTGTAGTTTTTTTGCCGGTTTTCTGTCTTATTAATATAATGGCCAGGCGTTCAGATATGAGAACCAAGCTGATCATCATCGTTCTTCTGCTGTTCGGATTACTGTTTTTTCTGAACTGGGCAGGCGGACGTTATCTCGCCGGGCTGGTAACAAAAGAGTTTGACCGTCTCGCTTCAAAAGACGACCAGGTGGAATACCGATATGACAAATTGACGGTCAATCCTGCATTTGGATCCCTGACAATAAAAAACCTCGTTTTCCACCACCATGGAAACCTGATCAAAGCACGCAGGATTTCGGGATCTCTAACCCATGCCGATATTTGGAGAATGTTGCGCAAGGGCTCCAGTGAACCACTGGCAAAGATCCAGTCATTCCGTATCATGATGGAAGATCTTGAATTTCATGATCCTCCCACCGGCATATCAGGCATATCGCAACGTGAAAACGACCCATTTCAGTGGCTTTTTGGAGAGAGTATGACGACCGGCAACCTTAGCCTGTACTATAACGGACGCCTGGACGAACTTCTTCAGATCACAGCAAACAGTCAGCCGCCCCGATACAACCATCGCATCAGCTTGAGCATGGATGATATCAGGTTCCATGAGGAGATTCCGGAGCAACTCATGACATTGCCTGTATTTTCCGGTTATTTTTTCCCGGAGTACCTTGAGCAGCTATCACTACAGATTCGTTACCAAGCGGAGAGCAAAACCGCCAAACTCAACTCACTTCGCATTCAATCACACAGTATAGCCCTGCGAACTTCCGGCGATTTGAGTTACGGCGACCATGGCTGGCCCTCTCATCCTGAATCCTGGAATCTGAACTACATGCTTCACGCTGCAACACATGAGTTCGCCCGATTGCCGCTGCCGGGAAAACTGGGTGGTTTTTCAATGGATACACTATCGGTCTCCAGCACGGTATCATTTGACGATTCACAGCGGGACCGCCATCCATTTACTTTGCCCGGCGAAACCTCTGCCTATTTGGGTGACATTTGGTGGTATCCCTCTTTAACACTCACAGATCAATACGGCCTGGTGTTTGGAATGTTCGGTATTTCGGATAAAGAGTTGCCCATACAGTCGATTCAGGCCCAATGGAAAAACACAGGTGACACTCTTCGAATCCATGACGCCGTACTATCCACCGACCTATTTGATGCAAAGATCAAAAGCACCATTACCATCCCTTCCGGACATCGGGCAGACATTTTGGAAGGTTCCATCCGGTTTACCAGGACCAGCGCTGCGTTCAACGATTTTGTTGATGGTTTTGAAGGATTGTTTCGCATTGAACTTCCCCGTAAAGATGGCCAGCTCCATATTGAATTCTCCGGCGATCCAAGATCCCCGCGTTTCAATTTTATGGATCAGTTGAACACTCCGGCAACAGCTCCGCCACGGCTTGAATAATTTAATTATCCTGACCAAATCCAACCCCTGCGAAAAAACTCGCGCAATGATCTTCCGTTGATTGGCTTCAAGGATCACAGATTCATGCAGGAAGCTCTTCTTTTTTCTGTCCGCTGTGGTACTCGTAAAACGATTTCAATCCCTTATCGCCCATGTACCGTTTCAGGATTTTGGGATCTGTTTTGGTAAGATCGACCAGGATCAATCCATCCAGAACATCACTAAAATCGGGATCTACATTGAATCCAAGCAATTTTCCACCAAGCTTCAGATATTGTTTCAGCAGGATCGGAACACCCTTGTTATCGCTTTCAAATTCCGAAATCAGCTCGGATACATCTTCCAGGCTTCGGATCATAGTACGGTTTTTGGGATCCATGCCCTTGACACGCCGGCCACGATAGGGTATTTTCGGCTTGACCATGCGGGCCATATCCGGCAGATAGTTATGCAGCTTGAGAAATGTCACCATCAGGTGTCGCGACATAGAATGGTACTCGCTGCTGATACTGACCGGACCAAAAAGTACTTTGTATTTAGGGTATTTAACTACATAGTGTCCGATTCCCTTCCAAAGTAACATTAGCGGTGCAAAACTCCGCTGATACTCCGGTCGCACAAATGAGCGTCCCATTTCGAGTGCCGGGCTGACCTGATCAAACAATGAGCTCTTGATATCAAATAACGTTGTGGTGTAGAGGCCTTTTTTACCAAAACGCTTGATCACATTGTCGGTCCGGCCGATACGATATGCCCCAACAAGCTCTTTCTTCTCCCTGTTCCAGACAAAAAGGTGAACGTAATAATCATCAAAACGGTCCAGATCTATTGATTTTCCGGTTCCTTCATAGGTCCCCCGGAAGGTAACTTCACGAAGACGTCCGATTTCATGCAACAGCTTCGGTGCCTGTTTTTTTACCACGTGGTATACCTCATACTCATTGTTTTCCAAAAGCTTCTGGGTGTCCGGCAACGAAGCAATCTCCTGTTCCACCTCTTCAGGCGGTATCGGATCGACAATCGGCTCCATGGTTTCGCCGGTTATACTCACAGAAATGGAAGCCTCGGCCTCGGCCTCAGCTTCCCTGGCGCTACGATTTTGCAGCATGAATGTTCTCTGGCGCAGGTAGCTCACCATCTCCTTGTCGCTTTCAAATGCAGAAAGCTTGTTGAAGGTAATCACTTTGCCTATGCAAATATCAATATCCCTGTCTTTTTTATTCAGCAACTCCCTGGGCAGAAATGCTGTGCGAAGGCGCGGATGAATAAGTCCCATCAACTGAAACAACGGACCGTTGAAACCATCAAAATAAATGGGGAGCACGGGAGATTCGGTTTTGCGGATAATGCCGGCTATGGATTGGCTCCATTCCGACTCAACAACTTTCCGCTTGCTAATTGAAAAATGGGCAACCTCTCCTGCAGGAAATATTCCCAGCATATGTTCATCACGCAGCCACTGGATGGCTTTTTTCATTGATGCCAGGTTGGCCCGCGCGGCATCTTCACCTCCAAACGGATCCACAAAAAAGAATACATCGCGCAGTTCCGGAATACATTCCAGAATATAATTTGCCAGGATTTTGGAGTCTGATCGGGTTGAACGAAGTACCGAAGCAAGAATAATCCCTTCGATACCCCCAAACGGATGATTGGCAACCACTACGACACGCCCTTTGTCAGGGATATTCTCCATATCCCGCTCAGAAATGTGATAGTTGACATTCATCCTTTCAAGCAGCTTGTCATAAAAAGCCTGATCGGTCTCATACGTCAGAGCGTCGTAATAAAGAGTGTTGAGTCCATTGAAGGATAAAAGCCTCTCAAGGGGTCTGCGGGCAACACGAAGAAGATTCCGGCGTACCGGTCCCTCGACCTCGAAGTCAAGTTTAAAAATTTTTTCCGGCTTATTTGATTCATTCATACAATCAAATCATTGCATTTTGTTTATTGTAGTACGAACGATTATCGTTCTTCGTAGCCCTGAACATAAAAAAATCCAGCGGGATCAATAATATAACACAATTGCATCAAGTGAAAATACACGATAAGCGAAGGGGTATTCACTCTTGCAACGTGCATACCTAAACGATAATTTTACAAGACACGCAGACGTTTGAGGATTGCCGGAATATAATAAACAAAGTACTGTATACCATGTCTGAAATTGAATTCCAGAAACAGGCTTCCACCAGCACAAAAAAGAAACAAAAAGTGGATGAACCACCTCTGTATAAAGTCATTTTACTTAACGATGATTATACCACTTTTGATTTTGTAGTGAGTGTGTTGACCGGTATTTTTGGTAAATCTGTTCCCGAAGCGGTTACTATCACCACCGATGTCCACAAGAAGGGATCCGGTGTGTGCGGAATTTTCCCACGCGATATAGCCGAAACCAAGGTGGATATGGTCACCCGTAGCAGTAAGGAGGCCGGTTTTCCGCTTCGATGCACTCTGGAATTGGCGTAATCATCACCACCATCAAATCACATGATCAGCAAAACACTGGATCAGGTTCTCAGAAGCTCGTTTCTAATGGCAACACATCTCAAACACGAGATGGTGACACTGGAACACCTGCTTCACGCTGTTGCTAATGAAGCCACCGGAAGCCGGATTCTGAGAAGCTGTGGCCTGGATTTGGAGTTGCTTGAAGCAGATCTGAAAGATTACTACAAAAAAATTCCGAGACGCCATGATGACGCGATGGATCCCATTCACACAATCGGGTTCCGTCGAACGCTTCAGCGTGCGCTTATCCACAGCCGTTCAGCTGAACAAGAAGAAACAGGAGTCGGTGACCTGCTTGTCTCCATGTTTGCAGAAGAAGGTAGCCACGCTATTTATTTTCTCGAAAAACAGGACGTAACACGTCTGGATGTACTGAATTTTGTCGCTCACCGGATTTCAAAGCCCGGATTCGAACAACCTGACGACCATCCCGACCAGACGGATGACAATTATTCAGATTTCGACCACGATTCACGGGAGGATGCCGAAGAGGATGACACATCGGATATGAATTCCGGCATGCCGGGCGATACACAGCCAGACGAATTATCAGGGCGGCAGCCCGGACAACCTGGAGGCCAAAAACAGAAGGCCGATTTGCTGGAACTCTACACCGAAGAGTGGACCGCCAGGGCAAGCGACGGTCAGTTTGACAAGGTGATCGGACGTAGTCTTGAAATCGGTCGCTGCATTGAAATACTCTGCAGACGACAAAAGAACAATCCGATTTTTGTCGGGGATCCCGGTGTCGGCAAAACGGCCATAACACAAGGTCTGGCACAAAAAATTGTTGAAAACCAGGTTCCGGAGCGCATTCAGGACTTCCGGATCTATGCTCTTGATCTTGGAGCACTACTGGCCGGCACCAAGTTTCGCGGTGATTTTGAAGCACGGCTCAAGGGCGTACTCAAAGCACTTCAAAAACAAAAAAACGTAATTCTTTTCATAGATGAAATCCACACCATCATTGGTGCGGGTGCAGCGGGGTCTAGTACACTGGATGCTTCCAACATGCTCAAGCCCCTTCTGGCCGATGGCAAAATCAGGTGTATCGGTGCCACAACGTTTGAGGAGTATAAAAATCTGTTTGAAAAGGACCGGGCGCTGTCTCGAAGATTTCAGAAAATTGAAATCGAGGAACCGGATATTCCCACTACTTTAGAAATACTGAAAGGATTGAAAAATGTTTACGAAGATTATCACGGCCTGAAAATCACTAATTCGGCCCTGGAGTCAGCAGCCCGGCTTTCCGCCAAATACCTGACAGAACGTCGGCTTCCCGACAAGGCCATAGATGTTATCGATGAGGCCTGCTCACAGGTATCGCTTCAGTCCGAAAAGCGCAAGCAACTGGCACCCAAAGACATTGAAATCCTCATTTCAAAGATGGCACGGGTTCCGGTGCATCAACTTGCCGGGGTGGAAAAGGAAAGCCTGCGCGACCTGGAGGATGCTCTTAACAGAAATGTCTATGGTCAAGGAAATGCCGTCAAGGCGCTCGTGACGGCAGTCAAACGCAGCCGTGCCGGACTCGGCAACGAAACCAAGCCGGTCGGGTCATTCCTGTTTTCTGGCCCCACGGGTGTCGGGAAAACCGAGTTATGCCGACAGGCGGCAGAGCAGCTGGGCATACCGCTGGTCCGGTTCGACATGAGCGAGTATATGGAGAAACACACCGTATCAAGACTGATTGGCGCTCCGGCCGGTTATGTCGGTTTCGAGCAGGGCGGACTGCTTACAGACGCCATTCGTCGTCAACCGAACTCGGTACTGCTACTGGATGAAATTGAAAAAGCCCATCCTGACATATTCAACATACTGCTGCAAATCATGGATTACGCGACGGCCACCGATAACACCGGGCGCAAAGCAGATTTCCGCAATGTTCTGCTCATCATGACCTCCAATGTCGGCTCACGTGAGATGAGCAGCTCACGTATCGGTTTTAGTGGAGATCCTTCCAAAAAACTCGGCGGTGACCCCAAAAAAGCCATCGAAAACCATTTCAGCCCTGAGTTCCGAAACCGGCTTGATGATATCGTCATTTTCCGACATCTGGATCGAACTGTCGTCGAAAGTATAGTTTACAAATTCATACGTGAACTGGAATACCAGCTTAAAGGCAAAAACGTAACCATCCGACTGACAAAAAAAGCGGCAAACTGGCTGGCTGACAAAGGATACGATCCGGCCTTCGGTGCTCGCCCAATGGCCAGGGTCATTCAGGAATCCATAAAAAACAGGCTGGTCGACGAGCTGCTGTTTGGAAAACTTCAACATGGTGGCAATGTTACGCTCTCTGAAAAAGATGGAGAACTGACATTCAGCTTCGGGCGCACTAAAAACAAGCCACAGATACGTTAGCATCCATGGCCTGGAATTGAAGCTGTTGCGTTCCGTTCTACGGAATCACTATCATACATTGCCGATTATTCCGACGGCGGAAGCAGAACCTGGTCGATAATGTGAATGACACCATTGACGCCCTGGATATCCACTGTGGTAATCGCAGCGCTGCCGTTAACAGTTGCTCCGCTTCCTGATACTTCTATGAGAATCGAATCACCATTCAACGTCGGAACTTCCTGACTTGCCTGCAGATCAGAGGAAAGAACTTCACCCTGAACTACATGATAGAGCAGAACATCAGCAAGCTCTTCAGCTGTCAGATCAGATGCAACACCAGCGATAGCAGCAAAAGCGGAGTTGACCGGGGCAAAAACGGTGAAGGGGCCTTCGCCACTTAATGCACCGGCAAGTTCAGCCTGTAGAACGGCATCCACCAGAGAGGACAGAAAGTACCGCTTGACGGCATTGTCAACAATGGTACCATAGGCATCCGGAAGAATAACGTTGTCTATCACGTGAATTACACCGTTTCGCGCCTCTATATCGACTGAGGTTACGGAGGCGGTTCCGTTTACAGCCACCCCGGCGCTTCCGGAAGTGATGAACATATTCTCGCCGCCAAGTGTCTCAACGGTTTGCTCTGATCCGAGCTGTCCGGAAAGCACTTGTGCTCCCAAAACATGGTAGAGAAGTATTCCCTCGAGCTGCTCGCTAGTGAGTGATTCGAGCGTTCCTTCCGGAAGTGCAGCAAAAGCCTCATCGGTTGGAGCAAATACAGTGAACTCTCCGTCGCCATTGAGCGCTTCATCCAGGCCGGTTGCTTCTAAAGCACCTGACAGCGTTGAAAATTGAGCATTGGTCGCGGCAATTTCTGCGATGCCGGGTTCTTCCATGTCAGCTCTCGATGGGGAATCGTCCGAACAGGCATTTAGAACAATCGCAATGGAAAGCAGGGAGAAAAGGGAAATCAGGTTGTTTTTTTTCATGATAACGGTATTTGGTTGTTGATTGATTGCAGGTAAAACAAGTGTTGTTGTTGTCTGTGACACCCTGCAAAAGGTAATTATCAAGCCATACGTTCCCCGTGATCCAAATAATTTTCAAGCAAACGATACCTGATGCTATTGCACAACCATCACTGTACTTCTATTATCCCATTGTGCTGTAATCGATAAAGAATTTTTGCACGAATTTTCAATCCCTCCAAAAAAAGCATCGATGCAATTTCTTGCACGATGCTTTTTTTTGATTGTTCCTTAAGTGATTCAACTGAAATCAGTATGATCCCGTAGTATTGAACTACCTTTTTACAGGATAATCCGGAGGCTCCGGCAGACTCACATCCATCTCCTCCAAAAGCTCAAGCAGATGTCCGACAGCCGCATTCAACTGCTCATCAACACCCGAATACTCTTTGGCAGGATCGTTATCGACCGATATATCAGGTTCAACACCATGGCCTTCGATAATCCATTCTTTGCCCTCTGTGTCGTACGAGGCAAATTCCGGCCGATTGAGGAATCCGCCATCCACAAACGGCAGACTCTGCCTGATACCGACGACACCACCCCAGGTCCGCTGACCGATCAACTTACCCAATCCATGCTTTCGAAAACGGTAAGGGAACAGGTCACCGTCCGATGCAGAAAAGGGATCGATGAGTGTCACCATCGGTCCCATCATCATGGCCGATGGATCAGGTGTCGGAACGGCATTACGTGCCTTATCCACCATGGCCAGTTCACGGCGCAGCCGCTCGATGATCATCGGTGATACGTTGCCTCCGCCATTGCCGCGCACATCAATAATCAGTGCCTCCTTTCGCAGCTGCGGGTAGAAGTGCTTGACAAATTCGTTGAGTCCGCCCGGACCCATATCCGGAATATGCAGATAACCAATTCTTCCATCTGAGACTTCATTGACTTTTCGAATATTTTCCCGTACCCAGTTGTAGTAATACAAATCGGCCTCATCCGCAATGGGTTTGACCAAAATATCCCTTGCACCGGATGCCGATGGCGATTCATTCACACTGAGAATGACCGGCTTTTCTGCCTTGTCTATCAGCGATTCATAAATATTTGCCATTTCGGATGTAAGCTGGTCATTGACACGAACGATATACATGCCTTCGGTCACGTTTACACCAACCTCGGTAAGTGGCGACCTGCGCGAATCCACCCAGTTTTCTCCCTTGAGGATGCGGTTGATCCGGTAGAACCCGGAATCCTCATCACGCTCAAGCCCGGCACCCAGCCGGCCCATTTGAATGCGATCGGGCTGTGGCCGGTCACCCCCACCGACATAAGCGTGTCCCACATTCAGTTCACCAATCATCTCGCCAATGACATAGGTCAGATCATTGCGATGTGCAACGTGATCTACCAATGGACGATAGGTTTCGCGCACAGTCTCCCAGTCAACACCATGCAGATTGGGTGCATACAGGAAATCACGCATCTGCCGCCAGCTTTCATTGAAAATCTGAATCCATTCGGCGGTGCGATTCAGTCGCACTTTCATATTGGACAGATCCAGTTTGGGATCCGGTTCGGTTTCCTGTGCCGGAAGGTCAACAATGGCGTAATCGCTGCCTCTTGCGAGCATCATCTTCTCACCGTTATGTGATATCCTGTAACCGGAATACGCTCCAATCATCTGCTCTTTTTCCTCATCAAGATCATAGTAAAGCAGCATGGTCTGGCGGTCGGACATGCCATTGCGCTGGTAGTAAATGCGGGATCCGGCCGATTGCAGATTACCGTAGTTGGATGGTTGTACCGGCAGGTCGATAATGCGGCTGGACAAATTTTCTGTATCTATACGAATACGTTCAGAGGGATCCGGTTCATCCTCTGCGTCGCTATTCTCGTCATTGCCATTTATGGCAACTTCATCATTTTTGGCCTTGAAGGGTGATTTGAGGTCATCCCGCAGCGTCACAAAATAGATTCGCTGCATGTCTGCATACGCATGATTCCATTCGGTCTGACTGTAAATCGGATTGAAATCCCGATTCGAGACGAAGAAAAGGTACTTTCCGTCACGACTGAATTCAGGGTTTCCTGCTGAATACCAGCCGTCCGTCACCTTGAAGCGCTCTTCGTCGTCTACAGAGTACAACCATATGCGTTGCATTGTTTTAACTTCCGGAAGCGTATAGGCTATCCACCTGCTGTCGGGTGACCATGCATATTGTGACATTTCCCATGCCTCTGCCTGATGCACCACCGTTATTTCGCCGCTTGCCACATCTACCATGTTCAGTCGGAGTTTCTTGTCGGCCCAAAGTATTTTTTTGCTATCGGGTGACCATACGATGCGGTATTTGTATGTATCAGCATCTGTAGTAAGTTGTCGCATTGTACCGGAGCCATCCTGGGAAATCACATAAATCTCATCCTCCCCGCTTTTGTCCGATATGAATGCGATAAATTCCCCATTTGGCGACCAGACCGGATTTCGGTCATGAACACCGGACGAACCGGTCAGATTTCTAGTGATGCCGCTTCGGGCGGGTACGGTAAAAATATCCCCCCTGGCACCAAACAAGGCCCGGTTTCCATCCGGTGCCACATCAAAGGTATGGATAAACTCTTTTGCGTCGACAAGTCCGCCCCGGCCGGTAAGTCTGTCGTCTTTCACCCGGATCGGTACCCGGCTATACTCTTCTGTGGCAAGATTGAAGCGGTAGACATATCCTCCGTTTTCGAAGACGATAAATCGTTGACCGATCGACGGAAATTTGATGTCAAATTCGATAAAATTTGTAAGCTTTCGAGTCTCATTTGATTCCAGATCATGGACATACAGGTTCATGCGACCGCTCTCCTCACGGTCTGAGATAAAATAGATTTTATTCCCGTACCACATGGGAATGATATCCTGGGCGTCGGTGTCGGTGATCCGGACGGTTTCCCTGGTTTCGAAGTCGTACACCCAAATATCGTCGGCCATGCCACCACGATATCGTTTCCAGGTACGAAACTCTCGGAAAATCCGATTGTACGCCAGTTTTGAACCGTCTGGGGAGTAGGAGGCGAAGCCACCGCGCGGCAGGGGAAGCTGTTCGGCGATATCACCTTCCGGGTGTGTCAGGTACAGATGTCCCTTGAAGGAGTTGAATTCGCGTTTTCGGGAACGAAACAGCACCCGTTCTCCGTCAGGAGTCCAATTCATGACGATATTATTGGGTCCCATGCGGTCGGCCACGTCATCACGCTCCAGTGTCGGGGTGAAGGTCATGCGAACGGGTTCTCCGCCACCGGCCGGAATCCGGTACACCTCTGTGTTACCGTCGTACTGGCCTGTAAACGCGATCCAGCGTCCATCCGGTGAATAGCGAGGAAACATTTCATACCCGTCATGCCCGGTTAGTCTGCGAGCTGTTCCACCATGAACCGGAACCGTATACAAATTGCCGGAATAGGAAAAAACAATCTGGTTTTCATGGATGTCGGGAAAGCGCAACAGACGGGTTTCATCGGATGCCCGGGCATCATAACTGATAAATGCTGAAAGCAGAAAACCTGTCAAGAACAGGAAAGATATCATCGATATTTTTTTTCTGTTGATAATACTGTTCATGTTTATTTACAGTTTGGTTTGAAATCATTGAGGGTATTCAGGATACCATTTGCACCGGCGAATCTGGTGCAGTCATCCCTGTATTATGTGCCTGGATGCGATAAATAAATACCCTGGACCTGAATGATGATGATTGCAGGAAATAGTTGCTTAATCTTGTTTCACTCTTGCAAGATAAATACAATGAGAATGGAAAATAACTTTTTTCGAAAGCAAGGCTTCTCCCCCTTCGGAACGCAAGTTGCGTTCAAAGCCAATTCAAGAAAATGGGCGATTATCCTGAAAAAAATGGCGACAGGCCATGGTGTGAGTCTTGCAGTTACAGCTCACCAATGACCTCACCGCAATTAATTTTCTCGGGTCCGTGATACGGATTGGCAACCCGGTCGGTGCGATGCAGCCAGATAGCATCCATATCTTCGAAATACTCGCAGCGCATTACATATATTGTTTCTCCCGGATTCCCGAATTGCTCTATCACTTCTTTCAATCCATTGGAAAGCTGGGCCAGTGCCTTTCTCTGATCGTCAATAGACCCGGCATCAACAATTTCGCCTGCAGCATGCGCCAACATGCCTCGAAAACCGTGCCAGTCGGGAATCTCGTCCTCATGAAAAATGGCATCCGGGGTAGTACGGATTGATGTTTCAAGCCGTTCGGCCCATGCCTTGGCTAAATCCTGACGATTATGCACCAGGCCGTCTTTCGTGTTCATATATTGCTCAAAAATACGCCCGAACCGGTCTGAATATGTTTCATCGCTATGAGCGGCAATTCCGGTACTCAGGCTTAAAAGCAGCAGGAAGGATAAAAATAAGGAAACGGTCTTATTCATATTCACCTCTCCGTTTGGGGTTTCCGGTGAAACAAAATGACTATCTCAAGATGTATAGATTCTAATGAAAAGGAAAGCTTTTATCATTGAAAAATGTATTTTTACTCAAGTACTTCCACTTTCCAGCAAACCCATTGCCATGTGTATGCGTCCCGTTGTTTCATGGACAGAATTCTGTTGATCATGAGTCTATTGTGTTGTTCACCCGAACGTTATTTATCCAGGGGTTTATTATTGCTGCCCCTCCTGTTTACAGCATGCCTTCTTTTCACAACCTGCGATCGCTATACCCATGACATCATCATCAACAACGGAGTCATTTTTGATGGTTCCGGTTCGGAACCGGTGACCGGTGGCATTGCCGTACGCGCAGGACGCATCACCCATGTCGGTGAGCTTCCGGAATATATTACTGCTCCGGATTACATTGACGCCCGCGGACTGGCAGTTTCACCCGGATTCATCAATATGCTGAGCTGGGCGGGTGTGCCGCTGCTGCATGATGGACGTTCCATGAGCAACATCAAACAGGGAGTTACCCTTGAAGTTATGGGCGAAGGCTGGTCCATGGGACCACTCTCCGAACAGATGGTGCGTGAAAGGGAGCAGGACCAGGGTGATATCACCTATAACATTACCTGGCGCACACTTGGCGGATTTCTCGAACACCTTGAGGAACGCGGAGTTTCAACCAATGTGGCATCCTTTGTCGGTGCGACCACTGTACGCATCCATGTCATTGGCCGGGATGACCGCGCGCCTGCACCCGCCGAACTTGCCCGAATGCAGGAGCTGGTAGGTGAGGCGATGGAGGAAGGTGCCATGGGAGTGAGCACCTCGCTCATTTACGCTCCGGCCTGGTATGCCGATACTGACGAACTCATAGCACTCTCGGCGGTGGCAGCCGGGCATGATGGCTTGTACGCCACCCATTTACGCAGTGAGGGTGACCGCTTTCTCGAAGCCATAGACGAGATGCTGCAGATTGCCGAGGAGACCGGCATCGCTGTACACATCCATCATCTCAAAGCTGCCGGTACCGAAAACTGGCATAAAATTGATGACGCTATTGCACGCATTGAGGAGGCGCAGCGCGAGGGATTCCATGTTTCCGCCAACATGTATATGTATACAGCGGCATCTACACAGTTGTCGGCTGTCGTGCCACCTTGGGCGCGGGAAGGCGGACGGCGGGCCATGATCGAACGGTTTGAGAATCCTGTCATCCGATCTGAAATTATTCAGGATATGGAGCAACCGAACCCCGACTGGGAGAACTTTCTCCAGATGGTCGCTTCCCCTGATGACATCACCCTTGTCGGATTTCGCAATGAAGAGTTGCAACGGTTTATCGGCTGGTCTCTTCAGGAAGTGGCCGATTTACGGGACACTGCCCCATCAGAAGCCGTTCTGGATCTGATTACGGAAGACAATTCCGGAGTCAGCGCAGTGTACCATCTTATGTCGGAAGAAAATGTGGAAAAACAGGTACAACTCCCCTGGATGGCATTCGGTTCTGATGGCGGCTCCATTGCAGCAGAAGGCGTCTTTCTCAACCGGAATCCGCATCCACGCACCTACGGCAATTTTGCCAGACTGCTGGGCCATTATGTGCGCGATCGTGGCCTCATCACATTGGAAGATGCCATCCAACGGCTCACTGCCTTCCCGGCGGCACTCCTGGGCATAGATGACGAACGCGGACATCTGGCTGAAGGATATTACGCTGATATTGCGATTTTCGATCCGGAGGAGATTCGGGACCATGCCACCTATGATAACCCGCATCAGTACGCGACCGGGGTTGTTCATGTTCTGGTTAATGGTGTTCCAGTGCTACGCAACGGAGAGCATACGGGCGCAATGCCCGGCAGGTTTATACGCGGACCCGGATGGAATGATTGACAACCGCTACTTTATTTGCTCTTGCAGTCCTATGTAACCCGATGAATGGGTCATACACGAAAACCGGGATTCATATTCTTCAGGATGAGCTATGTAATGGTCAAGATCAAAACTCATCCCATCTTGTGGACCATGTAATCTGCCGGAGTGAGGTTTATCTTGTACAACTTGCCGGGTTTCAGATCCAGCCTGCTTCTCCGATTCGCCAGGCTCGGTTTCGATGCCGGAATCTCCTCCATCGGGAGCAGATCCAGGATTTCAAGGACACCCCTGGCAACGTTACCATCACCTGTGGCTCCGAAAACGACCGGCCCGGTTTCGACGATGACTCCACGCAGACGGAAAAGCCGTGCTCACTCACAAGCTTGCGAATGTCATCGGGTACCAGTGGAGTACGCCACTCCGATGCGTATTTGTTTTCATGACGTATGCCGATGGTATGCATGTGGCCACTCAATTAATGATATCAATAGTAATTTCGCTTGTTGCAAACCTCGGAATCCTCCTGCCTGCAATGGCATGACAGGTCGGATAGTTACAGGTGTTGCGGGTCACAACACTATTTGCAATTGAAGTGTAAGAAGGTTGCCGAGGTCATTGTTTTCACCCGGCCGCCGATCGCTTCGCACTTCATAATTAAGTGACACTCGGGTATGACCCTGCAGATAATAATTAAAACCGGCTGCAAGTATGGTCAAAGCGGAATCGGAAAAATCGAAATCCGTATCCGGCCGGTGCATCTCCAGTCTCATTATTCCCTGCAGTTCATCAGTGAAGTGATAACCGCCGAGAACATATCCTCCATGCTGGTTCTGGTCGTTCGTTTCAGGCTGCTCATCTTTTCGATAGATGTATTCACCACGGATCAGGAACGGAGCAGCCTGCCAGGTTGCATCAACACCAAGCTGAAAGCGGTCAGGTTCTTCGGGTGGATGCGGTGATTTGCCAACATGAAATGAGACCCCCAGCGCCAGTTCATCCGAAGCCTGATAACCGATGCGGCCAAGCAGATCTTTTGCATCAATACGCTCAGGAACATTTGCACCGGTTCCGTTAACAAGTGCGATTGCATAGCTGACTCCCTCCTGGGAACCGCTTGCCTGTATTCCGACATCCCTGAACATCGAAAAATAGTTCATACGCCGGATGGCCAGTGAACGTTCAACAGCCGGGTTGAGAAAAACCGGTTCCGAACCTTCGAGTCCGAAAGGCAGCAAAAACTGCCCGGTTCGAAGCCGGAACATGGGATGAATATCAAAATCGACATAACCGTTTACAAGCTGCGCCGTACGACGTTGGGTCAGTGGGTCCCTTTCCAATGCACCGGCAATGATATTGACTGAAATCATCTTGTTCAGACTGCCGGCAAGTCCGACTCTCGCCCTGTAGATTGAAAATGCCAGAGGATCATCAGAGTCCTGTTCAAGTGTCGCGTTTTGCTCCATGAACCCAACTACCCGAAATGCTGGATAGGAATCATCTGATCCTTCCTGAGCCAGACTTTCGGAAAAACTGAGTGCAGGACCGTAAAACACCACGAGAGCAGATATTACTGTCAAAAATCGAAAGGAAATAATTGTTTTCATATGCACGCTCCATTCGCTACTTTAAGAAATATTTTCTATGGATGACAGTATGATAACACAAGAAAAGGATTAATGGAAGAGTCCGGCCAAAAACTCATACGCTGGGTGGTTTCCCATCTGCCCGAGCAGCTGCATTTTACATATATCGACTCCATTGTAGGAGTGTTACTGTTGGGCTTGCTGGTAGCTTTTTTACACCTGCTGGTGCGCCAGTGGCTGATCAAGCTGTTTACGAAACTCGGGAAAAAAGCGAATCACCCGTGGTACAATGCCCTGATGCAGCACCGGGTACCGCAACGTGCTCTTTTCATCCTTCCGCTTCTGATATTTTACATTGGCTTCGCCTGGGTGTCCGACCTGCCTGAAGAACCGCTTGATTTTTTCATGCGGCTCATAAACTCCCTGATGATCCTTGTTATTGCGCGAACTGTGGATGCCTTTTTATCCACCCTGCACACCATCTACATGCTTCGCCCGACAGAGCAACGCCGTCCGATTAAAAGCTACGTTCAGCTTGCCAAGGTCATCGTATATATCATCGCTGTGATACTGATCATAGCACAGCTTGCCAATCAGTCGCCCTGGTACTTCCTCAGCGGTATAGGAGCGATGACGGCCATATTCATGCTTGTTTTTCGGGACACGATGCTGTCGCTGGTGGCCAGTATCCAGATGACCAACAACGATGTTATCCGTGTTGGCGACTGGATTCAGATGGAACAATTCGGAGCAGATGGCGATGTAATCGATATTGCTCTGAACAATGTGCGCGTGCAGAACTGGGACAAAACCATCACTGTGATACCTACTCACAAGTTTTTGGAGCACAGCTTTTTGAACTGGCGGGGGATGAGGGATAGCGGTGGTCGCAGGATACGGCGATCGCTGCTCATTGATATCGAAAGCATCCGTTTTCTGACGCTCCGTGAAGTGGAACAGCTGAAGGACTCCTACCTTCTGCACGACTATATCACAGACAAGCTGGCTGAAGTGAGTGAGTACAACATGAAGCATCTAAACAAAAGCCAGGTTACTACAAACGGGCGCTGGCTGACAAATATCGGTACATTTCGAATTTACATTTTTGAGTACCTTAAACATCATCCCAATACGCACAAGGAGCTTCTTACATTGGTACGGCAGCATGAACCGACGTCACAAGGGCTCCCGCTGGAGGTATATACCTTTGTCAACAGTACGCAATGGGTGGTTTATGAGCATGTCCAGGCCGAGATATTTGATCATCTGCTTGCCATATTACCTGAATTCGGATTGCGTCATTACCAACGACCATCCGGATGGGATTTCATGCATATGCTCGATGGCAACAGGAGGCTATAAAGCAAAATAAATGCCTTGTCATCTCTTTAATCCGGTTTCTTACTTGCGATAATGACAGATAAACAGTAGCTTTCCCAGTCAGTTTTGCCCCACATCGCCAGAGCCTTTTTTTTAAACTCGTCAAACATTTACAGATGGCTGCCAGGTATCTCCTTACGGGACTTATATTGCTATTAATATCCTGTGAGAGCACTCTTGAAAGAGAGTTCAATCAAGCAATGAGCGGGAATGACATTCGCTCGGCTGCCGAGCATGTCGAGAGAGCACTTACGGCCAATCCACAAGATCCTGAGGCCAACTATTTGATGGGCAAGATCAAAGCGGAACAGAGGCTCTATCCAGCTGCCAGGGAGTATTTTAACCGAGCGCTGGTTGCAGCACCGACTTATCATGACAAGATTGACCATCTCCTGGAAACGCACTATCGCAACGAATTCAACAACGCCACGAGTGCATGGGAACAGGGCCGTTACGAGATGACCATAACTCATTTTGATGCAGCCATTCAAATCTATCCCGACAGATGGGAGAAATATCCGATAAAGGGCGAGGCACACAAAAATCTCGGGCAATACGAATCTGCACAACAAGCCTTTGCAAAATGCATAACGGTGTCGCGCTTGCAACGTTTTTGCGGCACAAATCTGGCTCTTTCCTATTTCAGGAATGGACAGTTTGAGCAAGCCAAAAGCGTTTCGGAGCAGTATCTGGAGCATTATCCCACAGATCGGAACCTGCTGAAAATCGCTGCTTATGCTTATCTGGAAACCGGCGGAATTGAGGATGCGGACTATTACTTCACGAGGTATGTAGATGCAGGTTTTACTTACGAGGCACTCAGGCAGTTTGCTACGGAACTGAATAACATGGGTGAGATTTATGCAGCCGAGCGATTTTTCACTCTTTGCCTGAGGGTTAACCCGTCAGATCCCGAAGTATTGGCCGCTCTTTCATCCATCTATCTGGAAACCGGCAACTATGATCTGATGGTGCAGGCCAACGAACGTCTGCATTCACTTGAGCCGGACACTCCGGAGCACATGAAGCGACTCATGCTGGCGTATGAGCTTGCCGGTGAAATTGAAAAGTTCAGATCCATTCAGTCCGAGCTGGGTATTAACGATTAATGACCTGTATATATAAAATGATTAACAGGAACCATACCTCACGTTACTTTGATTGCAAGATGGTTATCATCAGTGTCGCACTACTTCTGGCTGTTTCGGGTCTTTCACAGGCCGTGTCTGCTCAAATAAGTAATTCCGAAATCTCCCTTTCTCCCGGCTTTTCAGAGCCGTCTATGCACCCGGGTTCTTCTACAGAAGCAGACAAGGACGGCATACGGGTGGGACCTAACCCATTCACTCCTAACAATAACGGATTCAATGACTTTGTTACATTTGACTTTTCCAATTCAGGCACAGGATCCGGTTTTATTGTCAGAATTTTCGATATGAATGGAAAACACGTTCGCACACTCAGGACCAATGGCAGATCGGATATCACCTGGAATGGCAGTGATAGCGGCGGTACGGTACTGAAACCCGGTATCTATCTTTACATCATTGAATCTAACAACAGCGTTGTTCGCCGCGGATCGGTAACACTTGCATTGTAATGACCAGAAAGAACATTCTCATTTGCATAATACTCATTATTCTGATGCTTGCGTCCGGCAGTACGGTCCATGCACAAGAGGGTATAAGCGGACCGGCCACCGGCTCGCTTGACAGCAAGGGAATTTTTGCCAATCCGTCGCTCATATCATTTCAGCGTCCCCACGTATCCATCGGGGTAAAATCACACCATGCGGGTTTTTCCGATGATTCGGAATCGGGTTTTCGTCAGGGGTACTTCGTCGCATCCCTGCCTGCCATATACGGCAGCAGATTCGGTGCCGGTGTTCATGCCCGTTATTTCAATAGTCCGGTTTTAACCCGCAGCCAGCTCAGTGCTTCGGTCTCTGCACAACTTTTTCACAGGGTATCCCTGGGATTCACCGCTTCACTGCTTCATCTCGGTTATAACCGCGACAACTTCTCTGACGATTTTGATTTTGGCGATCCCGTTTTTCAGAACGGCTATTCGCGCAACGCATTCAACTCCACGACAGGCATTTACGCCAGACCGACATCCGGACTGGAACTGGCGGTCGGCGCCCGAAATCTCAATAAACCGGACATCTCTCTGTCGGGTGATGGTGTGAGTGAGCCCCTGGAGTTATTTGGTGCTGCCAGTTACAGCTACAGTTATTTCAAAGGTACTGTTGAACTTGTGAATGGACGGTATGGTCTTGATACCAGAGTTCATACCGAACTTTTTTCAACCCGCGGATATTATGCCAGAATAGGCACCAATACTACGTTTGACAGAGGGTATCTTGAAGCCCAGATGCATGTGTACGGCGGTGCAAGTATAAATTATCAATTTGAACTTCCTTTCAATGACCTGATTTCGGAAACGCATGGCTCACACATGTTTTCTCTGGTATATGAATTCAACAGAGTTCCGCCGCTACCGGAAAGAAGAACAGCCGGAGTTGTCATTCCCGAAGTGAAGCGCACAAGAACAGTCGCTGAGCTTCCTTCAGCGGTAGTGCTGACATCTACAACCGACCATCTGGAATATAAAGAGGTCAACCTTACCCGCAGGATTGATGAACGGACCATAACCGATGAGGATTTGAGCCACTTGTCGGCTTACGATGTCGGAAACCTGGAGAGCAGCCAGGATTACTACCGTATGCCTTACCGGGGACGACATCCTGAAACCGCACCTCTGCCTGCAACCATTGAGCCCGAGCAGGTGATCACAGACCACTATCGACAGACACTCAACTTCATTCGTGATTATATCATAAACCGGAGTAACGAAATGGAACTGGTTATTGAGGATGGTACCCAGATACGTGCGGCCGGCCTTCGTAACCGGTTTCGTAACGAAAGCGGTCGCGAATTACCCATTTCGGTTACCTACCGCGCCGACGAAATTGACTCCGCCAGGTACGCTACTCCGGTCAGCCGTGACCTGCTTCGGGACCAGCAGGTGATTGTTCTTACACCGGAAACAGCCCGAATCAGGCCCATAAAAGCAGGGGAAGTCACTGCAAATGGATGGATTTTGCGTATCTATTCCGGAAATGGCGATATTGTTGCAGAAGTAAGTGAGGAATCTGACTTTCCCGAGATAATTGAGTGGAACTGGCGACTCGATGACGGATCCATCATTGACCCGGGTCTGTACACTTACAGCGTTCACTGGATGAACGAAACCGGATCATGGCAGGAAACCGGCAGACGCTATCTTTATGTACAGAAAATCACTCGCAACATTACCATCGACATCACCAGGGACCTCGAGAAAATTCAATCTGATCCTGACAGAATCGAATTAATTTTAAAAAACAAATAAACGATAAGCAAAATGACTACCTATAAAAATGCTGTCACACGACTGGTGCAGGCAATTATACTTTCAACAATTCCGGTTGCTGCCGGAGCTCAGGGAAACGATCTAAATGCAACTGCTACCGGTGTGGAAGGTCTGCAGGGATTATCCGACATCTCCACCGCGAACCTTTGGGATTTGATCGGTCAGGCCGGTGTAATGCAATATCCCATATTTGGTGTGCTTATCGTCGGTGTCTTTCTGATCAGTTTCAAGGTTTTTGAACTGTTCAGCGATAAGCGACTCACCAGGAATCTGCAAGGGACCGCATTTCAGCAATTGACCATAAAAGACATCAGAAAAAGGGTGTCCAATGAACCGGATCACATGCTCTCAAGGCTTATGGCTAAACTGCTCAATGTTTTTATAACCAACAGGAATGCGGATTATCTGCATGATGAGATTTCCAATTATCACTCCAACGAGCAGCATAAATACAATACCTTCAAGAACCGGATTGACTTCCTGTCCGATACGGCAGGGGCGTTGGGACTTCTCGGTACCGTTTGGGGTATGTTTATCGTTTTCTCATCGGGCGCGCTGGAAAAGGACGTTATTCTTGCCGGTATGGGTCTTGCGTTGATGTCCACCTTGCTGGGTCTGGTTGTCAGTATTACTCTTAACTTTTTTTCAACCATAACCGAGGGGTATTTCGCAAGGCATCTTGAAAGCATATCCTCCAAAGCCGATGAACTTCGGTTCCGTCTGATTGAACTGGGTGAAAACTCAAGTTTTGATACGGCCGGCAACTACAGCAGCCGGTCCGCATCCGCCCAATCCTACACCCGACCCGGTGATGCTGTTGAGGATCAAAAAAAAAAGTTTAGCATATGATTCCGGTATCACTGAAAAGAAACCTGCTGTAAAAAAGTTTCCCGAAACTGCCAAACCAAATCCGGAAGCGATCACACCAAAGCCGGACAAACTCACACTGAAGGATTACGACGAAGAAATACAGGCATTTGAAACGCAGAAAAACATACGTGTTCAGTTGATCGGCACAGACAAGAAGCCAATGTCTGACCAGCCAATTTTAGTAACCCTGATTGGAAACGGAGAAATCAATAGTCATCCTGAAAAAACAGCAATAAAAACTGACGATAATGGCACTGCGTATTTTGACCTGAAAGCCGGAAAGAAAATCGGAGACCTGAAGGTCGTCCTGCGATGCCAGAATCCAGAATTCAAACACATAAAAACCGAACTTGACAGCACTATCATCCCGAACGAACCTGAAAAGCTGGAGATACAAAACAATCTGCAGGCTTATCCGGCAGGAAAAAAACTTCTCAAGCCGATCAAGGTACTCGTACATGACCGGTTTGGAAATCCGATAAACGGAAGATCTGTCAATTTCCAGGTTACCATGGGCGATGGCATGTTGGAAAACAACCAGAAAACAGCAACCGCAGCCACCAATGAAAATGGCGAAATCACAATGGACTTCACGCTTGGAAAAGAGCCCGGTTTCAACGCTGTTAACATCAAAGTTGATGGAACCGGACTTGAAAAAGCATTTCAGGCTGTCGGACAAGACTAATTCCACGAATTTATGAGAAGAGGGCGATTCCTTTTACGATTTGTTGATGTTGTTCTGATTCTGTTATTCGGATTCATCGTGATTTCGGATTTGGATGAAGATTCCATGATAGTGCTCCCGGCCAGCAGCGAAACAGAACTGCCGCCACCCGGCCCGGAGGTAGTTCTATACATTGGAATAACCTCTGATGGCGAGTTCATTGATGAGCGCGAAAGTGTTCACCTGCAGGATACGGTTCAGCTGCGACAGTATATTCAGAATCACCAGAGCCGGTTTGGTGAATTGTCCAAAGTGCGAATCAGGGCCAATTACGACACCAGGGCCAAATACACGATACAGGTTGCAGAGATCTGCGATGACCTGAACATCAGCAAAGCTATTGACGTCAGATTACTTGGTAATTAGATCATGAAGAATAGTTCGTTTCTTATACGGTTTATCGATATCGGGCTGATTATTCTGTTCGGCTTTGTGATCATCAGTGACATAACCGTGCGGTCACATATTGAACTTCCATCATCGGATCCTGACGAGCAGGAAGCTCCGGAGGAGAGTGAAATGTCTTTAATTGTGATCAATATCGATCCGGACAATGTCTACCGGCTGTCGGACTATCATACCTCCACCTTTTGGGGGGAATACCAGGATGTTCAGATATTGGAAATGGTGCTGCGTGATTTGAACCAGCATCTGATTGATGAAGGTGAATCACCCGTAGCGCTGATTGAACCCCATGAAGATATAACGATGCAAAGGCTTATTGATGTGATGGATCTTTGTGACCGACTGGGCATACTCAAAAACATCAATGTCAAATCGATGTCGCTTTAGATGATTATCCCTCCGAAAAAAAAGGATCCCGCCAAGGGCATTTTCTCCCTGCTGTTTACGGCTGTGTTTTGTGCTGTCGCTTATCTGATAATGGTAACCTCAACCATATCGGATCCGGACAGCACCCAGATAGCGATGCGCGAGTTGGCTCAGATCAACCTGACCCGTTTCCAGCCGCCTGTTGAACAGCCGCAAGCAGAAGAACCCCGAACCGAAGAGCCGGAGGTTGAGGAAGAGCCCGTTCAGGAGGTGGAGGTGGAAGAGCGTGTGCCGGCTCGTGTTGATATTAGTGAAATATTGCCGGATGGATTCCGACTTGCAGAAGCCGAAGAAAGAGCACCAGAGCCTCG
Source organism: Balneolales bacterium (assembly GCA_007128425.1). Taxonomy (GTDB): domain Bacteria; phylum Bacteroidota; class Rhodothermia; order Balneolales; family Natronogracilivirgulaceae; genus SKNL01. The sequence goes on from SKXL01000103.1 coordinate 23,305, forward strand.
TACCCAGCGCACACCGGATGCAGACGACTCCCCCGGTCTTGCCATGGATGATGCCGATATTGCACTTCGGGACCGTTCACGCAGCTTGTCGGCAGGCGATCTTTCCGGAATCGCAGCCAGGCGTTCCGGACTTGGTGATGATCTGGGTCCTCGCATCGGGATGGATGACCGTTCCGAAATTGCTATCGGTCGCAGAGGCATCTCTGACGATGGTGATGCAGGCAGCTTGCTGGGCGGACCAAGGGCCCGGGAAGAAGACCCCGGTCCAACCCGGGTAGATATCAGGGATCTTGAGGATTTCGGCGCTGATTACTCTGATCTCGGCACACTCTATTTTCCGCTTGCCGATTGGATGAAGCAAAATGAAACCGAGCTACCTGTTGCTGTCCGCAGACTGATGACGGATGGTCGCTGGGACGACAACTACCTCACATCCCGGACTTCATTTCAAGTTGGCGACAGAGAATACAAACTACTTCTGATGACCAAGGAACAGTTGAGGGAAGTGCACATCGTGCTAGTCCAGGGCAATGATGCCATCTATCTGATTGACCGCGGTTTTCAACAGGAATCCAATTATCTCCGGGTGGGTCAGGTCGGGTTCCGCGGAGATGAAATTGCCGAAGTGGACTCCGAGATGAGAGATGCAGGCAGGGAGCACACTGAGCAATTCTACCAGATTTTTCTGAGCTGGTGGAACAGCATGGATATGTGACCCGGTGGAGATGTAATGGATGTGATATCCAACCCATTTTAATCAAATAATTATAACCGGAATATGAGACATTTCACCTTTCCACTTTTACTTCTGATAGCTCTGCTGGCTTATGCCTGCTCACCAACCCGCCCTGCTGTTGAACCAGGAGTGGAGGAGACCCTTACGGTTCCCGCCGGAGTGGACAGCTTGACGGCTGCCGAAGCAAAAAAGCTGGCAGATGAATCATTTGTCTCGGTTGATGCAGAGTTGCGGGCAGAGCGTCTCAAAGAGCAGGCACAGGCATATCGAGCTGAAAGCGACACCCTATGGCACTATCTGGAACTGGAACATGCCGATGAGCACGATGTCTCCGAACGGGATAACCTGGAAGCGATTGAAGCATTTAATGAAGCTGCGGAATACATTCGCGATATTGATGAACTCCAGCGCACAGCCGATGTCGAAGATGGTCGGATGCTGCGCGAGTATGGCAGATTGGTCGATCAGGCGATCAACAGCTTTGAAGAAGCCCTTCGGCTCAATCCTTTTGACAGCGAAGTGAGGCTCTGGCTCGGTCAGCTGTACGGCATCAAAGCATCCAGACTTAACGAGCAGCAAGAGCACAAAAAAGCGATCGAAGTGCTGGAAAAACTGGTGCGACTGGAAAAAGGAGAACATGTTGTCTACTATGCGCTTGCAGAAAACTACTTCAGCCTTGAAAACTACAAGATAGCCGCCGAAAATTTCGACCGTGCCATTCAGACATTGCGTGATGTCGTTACCCTAAGCGATTATTATGCCGAACACGGCGCGATGAGCCGTCGCGACTCTACCAATCTCTTTATCTACACTTACTATAAAGGTGTATCTCATCTTAATCTGTATGACACACCCTCCGCCCTGGTGATATTTGATGAGGCGATGACACTAGCCCTCACGGAAGAGGACAAGCAGTCGGTTCAAAGTGAAATTGATTTCATTAACTGGGACAGCGGCAACATCCGGGCCAGCATGGAAAGGGAGTACATCGTAAACGAACTGGTAAACCAGGGGCGTCTTGAAGAGGCGGAGCGGCGATTCTCGGAACTAATGCGAAATCTGCGTTCACAAAAAGCACGCGATGAAATCGACTGGCGCCTTGGTGTGGTGGAATACCAGAATGGCAAAGAAGCCCAGGCCGCAGAACGGCTTTTTCAATTGGTCAAACGCTCTGAGACAAATCATGAAGGTCTTCCGGTTGATCCGGACTACATGCGTTATTTCAATGATTATGGACTGATTTGCTTCAACCTGGGGCAGAGCTATCTTGCTGATCGGGACAGGCGCAACGCCCTCAAATACTTTATGCAAAGCTCAAAAATAAGCTGGCGAAACCGGGCCAGAGCCAATCTCCAGATTGCCAATATTCTTAGCAACAATGTTGAGGAGTCCATCACGTACGCTTATCTGGCAGAAGAAGAGAGCAACTCACTAAATGAGCAAGACCGCCGCGCACTTTACAGTCTGCTTACCGATTTGCACCGCAGAAACGGTGACATGGATCAGGCCCGGAGATATCACCAAATCTGGAGAGGGATTTAAATGAACAGAATGACAAGTACACCCATGTCCATCTTTTTCATCTTTCTCATCCTACTCATCCTGCCGGCTTTTTCATCCATCAGTCAGGACAGACCTTCCATTGCCGAACCGGAGGTGTCACAAATATTCCGAAACATTGCTGATATAAACGACAGGGCTTCCATTGCGTTAATTCTTGAAGATTTTCTGATACCGGAAGATGTCGACCAGGTGGAGCGAATTGAAGTTATTGATGTCAGTAATATCGGATTTGGCAGAGACGACATTGTCGTTGTTTATCCGTCTATGAATGTGTATATCGTGGAACAGCCTTCCCGGGAGCTGGCTGAAGTCATGCGATCCTGGGGCATTCAGGAGCAGCGCAGAGACGCCAGCAATGAACTGGAGCCTGATTACTTCTATCCGGCTTTTGCCGATACACTCACAGAAAACGAGATTCAGGAAAGACAGCTTGAGCTGGTCCAGGGCTCTATTATAGCTGACCTGCTGGAGTCCGTGAACAGGAACTATGCTGACATGCCGCTCAGCCTGCGCTTTGAACGTGATCAGGAGGGTTTTACATTTCAGCTCTGGAATTATGAGCAGGATGCATTTGCCTTCAAGCCAAGACCTCCGGCGGTGCCCGATTCGGTCGGAGTTTATGATTTCATATATATGATTACAGCAGACACCACGGTCATATCCGATACGGTAATGTACGATATCATGTATATCAGCAAGTCCGTTCAGGAGATCATAGAGCTGCCCCCCCAGCCGGCAGACAGACAGGAGATCCGCACCACCACCCTTCCCTGATATTGCCACTCGATCAGCGGATAAGCAAAAAACACCACCAGCCACAACCGAAAATTCCGGATTCACTATACGAAAATTCCGGAGCTGCAGACCGTTCAGCTGTCAAAACGGTACAATCCGGCTTCCCGGGCAACCCGAATTGCTTCGATGTATTCTTCCGTTGTTATTCTGCGATTGATACTTGTGAACTTTTCCGGTTTTCGCAAAACCATTCCATCGGGATGATACTGATCCATAATATTGACCCAGGTATGCCTCGAGATTTCATCTGCAATAAAGCGGAATATATTTTGAGTATCTGAAATTTCTCCGGGCATAACCAGGTGCCGGACCAGCAATCCGCGTCTTGCCAGACCATGGCTGTCAAAACGGAGTGGCCCGACCTGTCTTTGCATCTCTATTATAATGGTGCGTGCCACCTCCGGATAATCTTCGGCTCCCAGATAACGACGTGATTTCCCGGCGTCCCAGAACTTGAAATCCGGCATATAAATATCCACGATGCCATCCATAAGCTTGAGTGAATGCATGGAGTCGTACGCGCTTGTGTTATAGACTATCGGAATTCGCAGTCCCAGTTCAATGGCTTCAGGGATTGCTTCAATTAGCTGGGGTACCACATGCTCGGGGGTTACAAAATTGATATTGTGGCATCCCTGTTCCTGAAGCGAATACATCATTCTTGCAAGCTCACCGGCATTCTGAACCGTTCCCTGACCGCGCCATGAAAGTTCATGATTCTGACAAAAAACACATTTCAGATTGCAATAGGAGAAGAAAATTGTCCCGGATCCAGCCCATCCTCGCAAACCATCCTCTTCGCCAAGATGAGGAAATGCACTGCATACCGCGGCATATCGACCTGATCTGCATATTCCGTGATGATTGTTCAGACGGTCTACACTGCAATTGCGGGGACAAACGGAACAGGATGCAAGCAGTTTCATCGCCTTATCCACCCGATCGGAAAAAGTTTTTCGATCCTGCTCATAAAGCCTCAGATAAGCCGGAACAAACTCACTCTTCGGCATCACCCACTCTTCGCCACCGACATAATCCGGAAGATCGTCAATGGCCCTGCGCTGCCACATCTTCATGGTACAAAATCCGGTTAAACAGCATGATTATGCATTCAAATTATTTCTGACTCTCCATCAATAACGATGTTGTACCTGTTCTTAGTTGATTTCACTGAACAAACTTTATTTACACATTCAAAAAGGATTGAGGGGCGGGATCATCTGCCGTGATACACCCTGATGGGAATTTTTTTGTCAAGGTGGATCCGGACATTTCTGCTCCTGTCGGTCTGAACTTCTTCATACCACTCTTCATTGTAAATAATTCCCGTGGACTCCATAACCAGTCTTGCCAGCTTCATGGCCACCTCATTGGTCACGCGGATGGAACCGTGGGATACCGCTTTGCCAATCGAAGAAGGCTCAACAGTTCCATGAATGGAGCGCGGTGCATCATAGATAAGCTGTGCCCTGCCCAGGGGATTATCCGGATCACCGGGTGCCATGATGGCCCTGTACCAGGCCCATTCCTCATCAGGGGGATGCCACCACGGATTCCATACCACTTCATAGATGGCCCAGTTACCGGTACGGGTTGGCCAGTCTGGTTTCCCGATAGCTACAGGATAGGTTGCCACTTTTTCACTCCCATTCAACACAAAGAGCTCACGCTTTCCGATATTCACCTCTATTCTCATATCCTGCAGTGCAAAAGAAGGACTTAGATGAACAGGGTCAGATAAAAGAACCGAAACCGTATCGACATCCATATCATCATCACCAAATATATTGGTGATGCGCATGGTGTCCGCCTTGATACCGCCATTGCTTGCGCTTGCGCTTGCGTCAAGCAGTATGCATAACAGCAGTCCGAAAAATATCACAAATCGCTTTAACATCGCTTTAATTATCAATTAAGCTTCTGCATTAAAAATAATAGAATTCAGGATTTTTGTAAATTGATACAGTTTTGTCATGGCATATAACAATGCACTAATTAACTTTCACACGGCGTTATCCTTCTTCCACATAAACGTGTGTATAAATCCGGCACACTTGACCTGAAACCGTGGTTGCCATTGCTTTTCCGTGTAATCAAATCTTGTCATGAAATTTTATATCATCCCGTTATTTGTTGTTCTGTTTTTTTCAGGTGGATGCATATCAGAAAATTCTATTGATTTTGATAACACAGCAGATCTTGTCTTTCTGGAAGAATATGCCGGGCGTGAGGGTGTAATCATCACCCAGAGTGGCCTTCTGTACCGTATAATCGAAGAGGGTGAAGGCGAGATACCGGAGTCGGGTTCCCGTGTTAAAATACACTATATCCTATCACTCGTAGATGGAACCATCCTGCAAAATACGTATGAGCAAGATGAACCTTTCGAATTCGAAATTAATCAGGTAATAGACGGTCTGGCAGAAGGAGTCATGCTGATGCAGGAAGGAGCAATATACGAGTTGGTTATTCCCGCAGATTTGGCATATGGCGTTCAACCCCCGCCTGGCAGCAACATACACCTGGGAGCCACCTTGATATTCGAAGTGGAGCTTCTCGAGATCCTGTGAGGCTTAAACCCAAACCACAAACGCCGGATCGCTCCAATAGGCTCTTTCAACTCTGTCACCAATCTGACATCAATCAACTGTAGACAATTTTGCGCATCTGCTCAGCCAGACTCTTGCAGCTGGTTACCTTGTCGACGTCATTGCAGAAGAAAACCTCTTCGTCTTCAAGAACATCCGACTTGCTGCAATGCATCCCTTCAAAATCGATTTTCTCAATCATTTTATCGAATTTGGCGCAATATTCAGCCATCTCCATTATCGTCAAATCATGAGGTGATTTGTCTGCTCCGGGACCATCAAATTTCTTGTAGTAGTAGTACAGATAATGATGCAGCGCGCGGCGGGCATAGAAGCACGCCGAATAAAGTACCACATCCGTTGACGGACGATACAGCTCCTGCTGGGACCGGTCAAAATCCACTTCGGCCTGCTTGAGAATCTCCTGAAGTTCGTCATTCATATCGGGTGATTGATGGGATCCCTGTCCATTTGCCTGTGCCATAATCTTGTCTGTTAAAAGTGAATCAAGGAAAATACTGAGATTAGTATAACGATATTCGCACTAAAACGGTCTCTTTACTTCAATAAACAGATATCATGTAAGTTTTTTATGAAGCCGGGAAAATTACGTACCAAACATGGTGACCGCATTTTTTGCCCAGGCGACAATCGGTGAAAAGTATACTCCAAGAAGAAGAACCGGTATGAGCAACAACACCATTATCAAAATGGATGCCGAGTCAAAAGTAACCGGACCTTGAGATTCCAATGGTTCCACCAGGAACATATTCCGTACAACACGGATGTAATAAAAGAGAGAAACAACGGTCGCTAATCCGGCTATAGCCACCAGCCAGATCATGCCGGCGCTGATTGTCGCCCCGAAGATATACACTTTGGCTATGAATCCGGCTGTGGGTGGGAAACCGGCGAGTGCCACGAGAAATATGGCCATGGAGACTCCAAGAAATGGTGATCTGTGCCCCAGTCCCTGGTAATCTGCGATCGCTTCGGTTCCGAGTTGGTTGGCAACAAGCATCACAACGTAGAATGCCCCCAGGTTCATGAACAGATAAATTGCAAGGTAAATCATCATGGCACTGATGCCTTCATCGGTCGCCAAAGCAAGGCCCATTAAAATAAAGCCGGCATGAGCAATACTGGAGTAGGCAAGAAGCCGCTTAATGTTCTCCTGCCAGAGCGCCATCAGGTTTGCAGCAAGCATGGTGATCGCAGCCAGGACCGCAAGAATCATACTCCACGGAAGGGTCGCTGCAAGGCCATCAAATCCGTGCGTTGCAAGTGCTCCCGAGTCCATGAACGATACACGGAAAAAACGGATCATCATCGCAAAACCGGCAACTTTGGACGCCGTAGCCAGAAAGGCCGTAATGGTTACCGGTGCACCTTCATAAACGTCAGGAGCCCAAAAATGGAATGGTACCACCGTTATCTTGTAGCTGAACCCGACTATGATCATCACCACCGCAACATAGAGTGCCGCAGTCTGCTCCACTCCGGCCTGTAGCGCATCCCTGACCCCATAGATATCTATTGCGCCGGTTACACCAACCAGCAACGAAATTCCATAGATGAGGAATCCGGAGGAGACCGCTCCGAAGATAATGTATTTCATGGAGGCTTCGGCTGACTTCCGCAGGGATTTTGTGAAACCGGCCAATACGTATGAACTGATGCTGGTCAGCTCGAAAGCCAAATACATCAACAGGAGATTGGTCGCTCCAACCATAAGGAACATGCCGAAAATCACCCCTGTGATGAGCATGTAGTACTCTCCGATCCGGGTGCTGTTGTGTTCCAGTTCCCGGCTTTTCATCGAAAAAAGCACAATCAGCAATCCAGCTGCCAGCAGAACGGCCTTGAAGAAGACCGCAAACGGATCCACCGCCACCATATCGCTGAAAATGGAAACATTCCAGCCGGACTGTCCCGCCACAAGAACCGCGGTTACCCCCAGACCTGCCAGCACGACCCAGGACACATTTCGGTTGCGCTCCTTTAATACAAGATCGGCAACTATGGCCGCTACCAGCGTCACCGTCAGGGCTATCTCCGGTAGAAATCGATAAATACTTTCAATGATGTGTTCAGCCATACTATGTTCGGATTAACAAAAAACCTTGTTATTTACTATTAACATGATACATGTATCATCGTCCGGTGATGTTCACAAATTCGACGAGATGACTCAGCGAAGCATTCATCAGCTCGATAGCGGGACCCGGATAGACGCCCAGGAAAATCACGATGAGCATCAGCGGGACAAACATCAGCATTTCGCGGGCGGTCAGGTCGGTCAGGCTCTTGTGCTCTTCGCCCAGCTCACCCAGAAAGACACGCTGGATGGTCCAAAGGATGTAGGCCGCCGTGAAGATGATGCCGGTCACCGAGATGATGGTGATCACCCGGAAGGAGTCAAAGGCCCCAAGGAAGGAGAACAGCTCGCTGACGAAACCACTGAGCCCCGGCAGTCCGAGTGCCGCGAACATGGCCACCATGGCGATACCGGTGTATTTCGGCATCTGGTTGGCGATGCCACCGAAGTCGTACAGACCGCGTTTGTGGGTACGGTCGTAGAGCACGCCCACGATAAGGAAAAGCATGGCGGTGATGGTGCCGTGGTTGAACATCTGCAGAACAGCGCCCACGGTGCCCTGGTTGGTCAGCGATGCCATACCGAGCATCACGATACCCATGTGGCTGATGGATGAGTAGGCGATGAGTTTCTTGAAGTCATCCTGGGCCATGGCACAGAGCGCACCGTAGATGATGCTGATCATACCCAGTGCCGCCATGAGATACATGAAGTAGACGGTGCCGTCCGGCAGGATCGGGTACATGATCCGCAGCATGCCGTAGGTGCCGAGCTTTAGGAGCACACCGGCCAGGATCACACTGATCGGAGTGGGAGCCTCCACATGGGCATCGGGAAGCCAGGTATGGAACGGGAAAAGCGGCACCTTGATGGCAAAACTGATGAACAGGGCCACCCAGGCGATGTAACGCCAGGTCGTATCCACCCCGTAGAAAATCGACCCTTCCACGAAGTTGGCGGAATTCATCATGTGCAGCAGGTTGAACGTGTGCACCTGCTCACCGGCACCGTTGGTGTAGGCAACACTGAAATAGAGACCGAGCATGACAAGCAGCATCAGAACCCCGCCTACAAAGGTGTAGATGAAGAACTTGATGGCGGCATATTCGCGTCGCGGACCACCCCAGATCCCGATCAGGAAATACATCGGCAGCAGCATCACTTCCCAGAAGATGAAGAAAAGGAAGAAATCGAGTGCTACGAAAACGCCCATCATACCGGTAACCAGCAGCAGGTAGAGTGCGAAATAGCCCTTGACCATCTTTTCGATGCTCCAGGATGAGATCACACCGATCACACTGATCAGCGCCGTAAGCAGCACCATCAGTACGCTCAATCCATCGATACCGAGGAAATAGAGGATCTCGATCTTTCCGACCCACGGGACCGCCTCAACGATAATCCAGTCAAACTGCTCCACAAACTGGAAGCTGCCTGGATCATTTATGCCCAGTGCGGTTCGGTCGAACAGACCAAGCAAGATGACCGCCAGCAGGAGCTGCAAGCCGGTGGCCCCTGCCGCGGTCCATCGCATGGCATTTTTATTTTCATTCGGGATGAGCAGGACGATGAGCATCCCGACAATGGGAAGGAATACAATCCATGTGAGAATGCCGATGCCTAATATTTGAAATTCCATACCGTTTCGTTTCTAATTATGATTTTGCTGCCGGAATATTTGAAATTGGTGATATATTGAATTCGCCGTTAATGCGAATCCGAGTTTCATTTTTCAGATTGTCATCAAAATGTCAAAATAACAATGGTGATGATCAGGAAACCGAATACGGCAAAGACCAGATAGGTCTGGATGTTGCCGGTCTGGATTTTGCGGAGACGCATACCGATCGCTCCTGTGAAATTGGCCAGGAAATTGACCAGGCCGTCGATAAAGGTATTGTCGATCCACCCGCTTATGCGCGAAACGACGTGCGTCACCGATCCCGCACCGTTCACGATGCCGTCGATGATGCGCGCATCGAACCAGTTGGATATGCGGGTCAGTGCGAGCGTTCCGTTTACAAACACCGCATCATACACCTCATCGAAGTACCACTTGTTGCTGGAACCGCGGTAAAGCGGCCCCATGGCAGCGGCCATCTTGTCCGCGCTGAATATCTTCTTCTGATAGACCAGCCACGCAAATGCGAGTCCGGCCACGGCGATGACAATCGACAGGATCATGACCAAAGTGTGAACCCGGCTGATCGCCTCATACAGGACTGGCCAGGTGTTCGGGGCAATAGCTTCAGGCACCACGCTCATCGGACGCTCAAGCGCTTGGAACAGCCATCCGGATGACGCGCCGAACGGATTGAAACTGTAGAAAACGAACAGCGAGAGCGCCGCAAGCACCATAAGGGGGATGCCCATGACGCCCGGAACTTCGTTGATGAGCGGAAGGCGCTCCGACCGGGCATGTTTGCCGTGGAACGTGAGGATCAGCAGCCGGAACATGTAGAACGCGGTCATTCCGGCCACGGTGAAAGCGATCAGCGGGAGCACCCAGTGCCCGTTCAGCGTGCTGAAGGCCAGCGTACCGGCCAGGATCTCGTCCTTGCTGAGGAACCCGGAGGTCAGCGGGATGCCGGAGATGGCCAGGGTGAAGATGAAGAACGTCCAGTAGGTGACCGGCATGCGCGATTTGAGTCCGCCCATGTTGCGGATGTCCTGCGCGTCGGTGTCATGGTCGTGCTGCTTGTGAAGCGCGGCGTGCATCGCATAGATCACGGCACCGGAACCCAGGAAAAGACCGGCCTTGAACGCCGCATGGGTAACCAGGTGCATGAAACCGGCCGCATAGGCCCCCACCCCAAGCGCCATAACCATATAGCCGAGCTGGCTGATGGTGGACCAGGCCAGCACTTTTTTGATGTCATATTGTGTAATGGCGATGGTAGCTGCAAACAGGGCCGTGATGGCGCCGATGTAGGCGATCACCAGCAGCGCGTCGGCCGTAAAGAGCGGGAAGAGCCGGGCGACCATGAACACCCCGGCGGCCACCATGGTGGCGGCGTGGATGAGGGCGCTGACCGGCGTAGGGCCCTCCATCGCGTCCGGAAGCCAGACATGCAGCGGGAACTGGGCGGACTTGCCGATGGCCCCGCAGAAGATCAGGATGCCGGCTGCGGTCAGCCAGGCCTGGCTCTCAAACGGCAGGTTGCCGGCGGACAGTGCCCCGAAGATGGCGTCAAATGAGAACGTGGAATAGTGCACGAAGATGATCATGATGCCGATGAACATGCCGGCATCGCCGATACGGTTGACGATAAACGCCTTCATTGCGGCATTGGAAGCCGACTTTTTCTCATACCAGTGACCAATGAGCAGGTATGAGCTCAATCCAACCAGCTCCCAGAAGATGTACATCATGAGCAGGTTGTGCGTGAGCACGATGCCGAGCATCGAGAAAGTAAACAGTCCCAGATAGGCGAAATAACGGGAATAGCGCACATCCCCCTCGAGATAGCCCATCGAGAAGAAATGCACCAGCATGCTGATCAGCAAAACAACCACCAGCATGACCGCCGACAGATTATCGATCAGAATACCGAGTTCAATCGTAACTTCACCAACACCCGATATACCGCCAAATGTAGCCCAGGTCCAGCCGGCCGATACCGATTCAGGCACCGTCAGCTTTACGAACATAATGAACAGGGAGGCCGCAAATGCGACACTGACCATGGCGGTACCGAGCCAGTCACCCTGCCTGGGCAGGCGCTTGCCGAAAAAGATCAACAGCAGAAAGCCGGCCAGCGGAAGAAAAAGGGTGATGAGTGATAACTGTATCAGGGATTCCAATGCCATAATGTCTCAGATTCAATAAATGGTGTTCTAATCCTTCAATTCGCTTATTTGCTCGACATCAACCGACCCAAAACGGTTGTAGATATTCAGTACGATCGCCAGGGCAACCGCCGCTTCTGCTGCCGCAATTATGATCACAAAAAGGGCGATCATGTGTCCGTCCAACGAAAGTGAGCCATACCGGCTGAATGCCACAAAATTGAGGTTGGCGGAGTTGAGTATCAGTTCGATGCCCATAAGTACCATAATGATATTTCTGCGGGAGATCACAGCCAGCAGACCCAGTGAAAACAAGATGGCTCCGACCACAAGGAAATGATTGAGTCCGGGTTCTGCCAGCCATTCAGGTAAGACCATGTCCAAATCGGTTATTGGTTAATGTGAGTAGTACTTCCGGTTCTACAGTATATGTTCGGTTGTTATTCCTTTTGGGATTCCGGCCCGGCTTTCGGAGCCGGTTGCGAAGCCTGCAGTGGCGGGCGTGTGCGTGCGGCCATAAGAACAGCTCCGATAATGGCCAGCAGTAGCAGCACCCCGGTTACCTGGAATGGCAGCATAAAGTCGGTGAGAAGCAGTTCTCCGAGGCCGGTCAATGTCACCTCCCCATCCTCAAGCGGATTAAGCGTCCAGTCCGTCGACAAATAGACAAAAATGAGCAGAATTCCGATGATCGCCGCAAAAATAGTGGCCGGAAGCAGGTTGACTGTGCGTGTCTGAACTTTATCGAAATATCCCTGCGTGGTGAGCATCACCCCGAACAGAATGAGCACCAGGATGCCGCCGACGTATACCAGCAACTGGGTAACCGCTACGAAACCGGCATAAAGCAGTGCATAAAAAACAGCCAGTCCTCCCAAAGTGAACATCAGTGCAAACGCCGAATGTATGATGTTTTTAGAGAACACCATAATGGCTGCACAGCCGACTATCAGGATCGCAAACGCATAAAATGCTAGAGCAAACAGATCCATAATACATCCATACCAGTAAAGTTGAAATTAATTACGTTCAATACGTTGTTTGTACCTCGCATGCATGTCGGGTGCAAAAAATTGACCATTTCTTTATTCACCCGACCTCTTCTTTGCTTCACGCTCCGCTTTTCGTGCTGCTCGACGCGCTTCGCGTGCCGCCCGGCGTGCTTCCCGATCGGCATCGGCATCGGCATCGCCTGAAGCCCCGGCTTCTGTGCGAGTGCCTCCCGCATCATCCGAAGCGTTACCGGGTGAAGTCGCGTCGTCACCGGCTTCCGCCTTCTGCGCAGCTTTTTTCTCCCGGGCCCGCCTTGCTTCCTCCTTCTTCCTGCGCTTCTCCTCCTCTTCTTCTTCGAGTTTTCGATTTGCCCGCTCAATCTGCTCTGGTGTCATATCGGCAAAGGAGAAGATCAGGTCATTGCGATCATAGGCTGAATACTCGTATTCCTCGACCATGGTGATGCAGTCTGTCGGACAAGGATGCACACAAAGTTCACAGTAGCAGCATTTGGCCATGTCTATATCGAATGTATCCACCCATAGCTTTTTCTTGTGTCCGGTGGAGGTCTCCCCCAGATCATCATCATCGGTGGATTTTATCGTGCCGATATCGATGCACTCCACGGGACAGGCGCGTTCACACAGCCGGCAGCCGATGCAATCATCGATATTGACATGCAGTTTCAGACGGACCCGTTCCGGCAATTTATCACGAACTTCCGGATACTGAACGGTAACCGATCTTTTGAAGAGATGGCGCATGGTAATGCCCATTCCGGTGAAGATGGATTTGAATGTGGTGTAGGTATCAGTCAGTGCCTTAACCATGGGTATAAAAATGTTAAATTAGAATATCATTTCCCAAAGTGCGATAAGCACCAGGTTAACAAACGAAAGCGGGATGAGGTACTTCCAGCAGAGATTCATCAGCTGATCCACGCGAAGCCGCGGCAGTGTCCAGCGGAGCCACATCATCACAAAAACCAGGATCATCCCTTTAAGCAGCATCCAGAAAGCTCCCCAGAGCGGACCGTCCAGATATGATCCGAACGGACTGTTCCAGCCCCCGAAAAAGAGCGCTGCACCCAGCAATGACAGCAGCAGCATGTCGGCGTACTCGGTGAGCATGAAGAGCCCCCAGCGCATGCCGGAATATTCGGTCTGGTAGCCGCCGACAAGTTCGGATTCCGATTCCGGCAGGTCAAACGGTACACGGTGTGCTTCAGCCAGGGTTGCAATGAAAAAAAGTACAAACGCGATCACCATGAAAGGGCTGTGAAAAATCAGCCAGCCGGGAAGGAAACCCAGGAACGTGTTGCCTGACTGCAGCTCCGTTATTTCCATCAAATTGAGCGTTCCGGTTACAATGATCACGGACAGAATGGTCACAACGGTCGGAATTTCGTAGCTGACTGTCTGGGCAGCAGTTCGCATGGCTCCCAGCAGCGACCATTTGTTGTTGGATGCCCATCCCGCCATGATGATGCTTACCGAAAGCAGTGAGGTGATGGCCACAATGTAGAAAACACCCACATCGATCATGCTCCCGATATAGCCGCTGCTAAAAGGAATGGCAACAAATGCGGCATAGGATGCGGCAAATGCGATAAATGGTGCCATTTTGAAGAGAAAACGATCGGCCTTGGCCGGAACGATATCCTCTTTCTGGATCATTTTCACTAGATCGGCGATGGTCTGCGCCCAGCCATGCCAGCCGCCGGTGCGCATCGGACCAAGCCGGTCCTGCATATGCCCGGCCACCTTGCGCTCCAGCCAGATCGCAAAAAGGGCATAGACCAGTATGATCATCAGGGGAATGATGGAAAAGACAAAGACGACCAGGGGTCCGGCCGGCAAAAAACTTTCCAGAAACTGCTGCATAATTATGTCATATTTAAATGGTCAAGGCTGTGTTAGTCAGGCCTGTGTCTGACGGCAGAGCATCCGCTAACGATCCACCTCGCCGAGTACAATATCAATGCTTCCGATAATTGCCACCATATCGGCCACCATGGCACCGATGGAGATGGCGGGTAATACACTTAAATTCACAAAACTGGGCGCACGCGCCTTCACCCGGAACGGTGATGTCGACTTGTCACTGATGATGTAATATCCCAGCTCGCCCCGTGGTGTTTCGGTACGGCAGTAAATCTCGCCGGCAGGCGGACGGATTTTCTTTGGTACCGCCTCATGGACATCGCCTTCTTCCGGCATCTGATCCAGTGCCTGTTCGATAATCTTCAGGCTTTCCTCCATTTCCCGGACACGCACGATATACCGGTCCCAGCAGTCGCCAAGGGTCCCCATCTCCCCTTTTCCCACTATGACATCAAAATCAAAGCGGTCATAGATTGAATAGGGGTCATCCCGGCGCAAATCCCAATGTACACCAGATCCCCGCAGGCTCGGACCGGAAACACCGTAATTGATCGCCACTTTCTCCGGCAGCACTCCGATATTCGCTGTACGATCGATAAAAATCTTGTTCATCGACAACAGGTCATTCAGCTCTTTAATTTTAGGCCGGAATGATTTAACAAATTCTGCGGTGTCGGACTTGAAATCTGCCGGCACATCGTTCATGAGACCGCCGATCCAGATATAGTTGTAGAGCAGGCGCGCTCCGCTGGCTTTTTCAAAAATATCAAGGACTTTCTCACGTTCGATGAAGCAGTACAGGAACGGGGTAAAGGCACCGATATCGAGTCCGAATGTGCCAATGGCAAGAAGGTGGCTTGCAATGCGCTGCAATTCCGACATGATGATCCGGATGTATTCAACCCGGTCATTAACCCGGATATCCATCAGCCGTTCCATGGCTATCGCGTAACCCAGCTCATTATTCATGGCAGCGACATAATCCATGCGATCGACATACGGGATCACCTTGGCATAGTCATTCATCGCCTCGCTGTGCTTCTCAAAACAGCGATGCAGATATCCGATGTGCGGAATGGCATTGGTGACAATTTCACCATCGAGCGTCAGCTCCATGCGAAGCACACCATGTGTGGATGGATGCTGCGGCCCCATATTAATGACCATTTCCTGGGTCTTGAGTCCTTTACCGGTATCTCTTGGCGGTGTCAGAGTGACTTCCGGTCCCTTTTCTTTCACATTCGTCATCTTCCTAGTACTCCACTTTCATTCCGCGATAGAATTCCTGAACCTGGTAGTCTTTCCGCAATGGGTATCCCTCCCAGTCGTCGGGACAGAGGATGCGCCGCGGATCGGGGTGCCCGTCAAACCGGATCCCAAACATATCATAGGCTTCACGCTCGTGCCAGTCGGCTGTTTTCCAGATCTGTTCAACCGTGGGAAGATGCGCATCGTCCTCCGGCATAATGACTTTGAGTGTCAGTTTATGCTTTTCGGTGGTAGAATACAGATGGTAGGTCACACCAAGTTCGTTCTCTTTCTGGTAGTGTACGCCGCTCAGACACATGAGGCTGTCGAATCTGAGACCTTTCTCATCGCGAAGGTATTTCGCTATATCGCGGATGAGATCCGGCTTCACGATGATCCAGGGGGCCACTTTTTCGTCAGCCTTCAGCTCACAAGCCTCTTCGCCGAATTGGCCGGACAGGATCTGGTGCAGCTCTTCCGTGGTTTTCATCAGGCCCCCTCCTTTTTGCTTTTCACATCCTGCTGAGGGAATTCGATTTGTGCCGTTTTGTGCTCATCCGTCTCATCTACATTTTTGATGTCGATCTGATCACCGCCCTTGTCCTGAATGACGACCGGCTTGTCGGGATTGATACCTTCCACCAGTGTTTCATTCATAATCTTGTTCTGGAGGTGCAGAAAGCCCTGGAGCAACGCTTCCGGCCTTGGGGGGCATCCGGGTACATAGACATCTACAGGCACCACACGGTCAACGCCCTTGAGCACATGATAGCCGTGCTCCCAGTAGGGTCCGCCGCAGTTGGAGCATGAACCCATGCTTATTACATAGCGGGGCTCGGACATCTGCTCATACAGGCGTTTGATGCGCGTTGCCATCTTGAGCGTGACGGTGCCGGCGACAATCATTACGTCAGCCTGGCGCGGGGAGGATCGCGGAATAATGCCGAACCGGTCGAAGTCGTAACGCGAAGCGGCTGTGGCCATCATTTCAATAGCGCAACACGCAAGTCCGAACTGCATATACCACAGGGATGATTTTCTTGCCCAGTTGAGTGCTTTCTCAAGCGATACGACTATGATATTGCTGTCCTGATACTTTTTGTCGAGTAAACCCATGACTAATTTTTACTGATATATGATGACAATCTTCCGGATTTAAGATGCAGATGCGACCTATTTTGTTCCATCGTCCTTATCCGGAGACCTGACCTCTGCTGTTACACTGACCTGATCTGTTTCCCGGCTTGCTTCATATTCCGGACTGCCATTTCCGTTCGCCGCCATCTCCTCTTTCCAATTCGGGATAACGACGCCCACTCCTTCTACATAACGCGGAACAACGGGCTGAGGCTTATCCCACTGCAGATCCCCTTTGCCAAGTTCGTACAAAAAACCGACAAAGATGAGTGAAACAAAAACGATCATCGCCCAGAAGGCGTACCAGCCCATGCTCTGAAAGACAGTTGCCCAGGGAAACAACAGAACAACCTCAACCTCAAAAATCAGAAACATAAGAGCTATGACATAGAATCGGTTATTGAATTGAATCCAGGCATTTCCAACAGGATCTTCTCCGCACTCGTATGTAGACAGTTTTTCCGGACTGGGGCGATTGGGACGCAACATCCAGGCAACAAGCAGCGTGATTCCGGCAAATACGGCGCCGTTAATCAAAAATAGTAACACGTACCCATAATCAGCAAGCATACAGCGCTATCAATTAGGTTCAGTAATAATTATATGATGCGTAAAAATAACGAATAACAGGCTGAATGTCACCCTAGATTATCGAGTCTGAAACTCTGAAGGATGCGAATATAGTTGGCCCGTTCGAAGGAGGTGGGGTCAGCTACCGATGCGGAACTCATGGCGCCTTTCATCTCTTCAACGGACTCGTATTCATTCTGTTCCATCCAGATCTTCATCTCTTCGGTTATGGTGAACAGCTTGTCACACCCTTCGCGAAGCAGCGTGGAGGCCATCTGGGTCACATCGGCACCAACCAGGATCATCTTAATGACATCCTCTGCAGAATGGATACCGGTGGTTGCAGCAAGACTGCATTTCAGGTGTGGTCGAAGCATGGCAATCCAGCGCAGGGGCAACCGCTTTTCAAACGAGTTGCTGAGTTCCAGGCTGGGAGACACTTCCTTGGTTTCCAGATCGATATCCGGCTGATAGAATCTGTTGAACAGTACGAGTCCATCTGCACCCGCTTTCTCAAGCTTTTTGGCCATATTGGCAAACGCACTGAAATAGGGACCGAGCTTGATGGAGACCGGGATCGATACCGATTTCTTGACTGCCATCAGGTCATTGATATACATCTCCTCAACCTTGTCGGATGTCATTTCAGGATCGGCGGCGATGTAATATATGTTCAGTTCCAGAGCATCAGCTCCGGCTTCCTGCATTTTTTTCGCGTAGCTGGTCCAGCCACCTTCAGACACTCCGTTGAGACTGGCAATAACGGGGATGTCAACAGCCTCCTTGAGTTTGTGAATGTGCTCCAGGTAGTCTTCGGCTTCCAGATTGTGATACTGCTCGGGCTCGGGAAAATAACTCAATGCTTCCGCGTAGCTTTCCGATCCAATGTTGGTGAAATGGTCAAGCGCCTGGCTTTCTTTGGATATCTGCTCTTCAAAGAGGGAGTACATGACTATTGCCGCGGCGCCGGCATCTTCCAGCCGCTTCACTTTTGCGATATCGCTGCTCATGGGGGAAGCTGACGGGACCATTGGGTTTTTCAGCTTTAGGCCTAAATAATTGGTTTCCAGATTCATAACTGATAGGGTTTAAATAGTTTCTAAATGAGGGTTGCAATCAGCCCCCCGGCATTACCTGCAACGGGGGGTCTGATTCAAATAATTGCTTATGACTCCTGTTTCGCAACAGGTTCGTACATTTTCTCCAGCTCAACGTACTGGCGCCAGCGCTCATTCACAAACTGCTGTGCCTGCTTCATATACTGCGAGGCAACGGCGGGATGTGATTTCGAGAGCATCAGATAACGCATCTCGTTGTAGGCGTAATCCTTGAACGGCACCTTCGGATCCCTGGAATCAAGCGAGAAGGGGTTCTTGCCATCTTTTACCATTAACGGATTGAAGCGGAACAG
>SKXL01000038.1 GCA_007128425.1 Balneolales bacterium
CGACATTGGTCTTGAACCCGTATTTGTACGGCTGTTTGACAAGACTTTCGATTGTTTGGGTATCACTCATAACAGGTGTAAGACAGTTTGTTGTGTTAAGTGTTCCGGCACGGGTGGACTTGCCGCCTTCGTTTTTCATTGGGATAATAAAATTCCGAAGACAAAAGTCGCGTCCATGAATGTAACGACTCCGGACGGTCAGGAAGTTCCTTATTTTTATAAAATCTAAATATAAAGAAACATCACCCCACAATCGAGTCAAATATTAAATAATTGGCGTTGTTCCGATGTTTTTTTAAAGAAAGTAAGCGCTTTCATTTGTTGTGTTGATTGCAGTATTTTACTGTGTAAATCAAATCCTGGTGGCAAACTTTCATTCATTTGATAATCCATCATCATGAAAAACCATATGAGATATGTACCGCACCTGTTCGGTAATCAAATTGTAAAAACTCTTTTGCTCTGGCTTTTGCCTGTTCTTGTCGTCGCATCTTGCGCACCGGAATCGGAAAAGCAGCCGGAATATCCCACTCCGCCACAAACACCGGAGTGGGCAATCAATGCCACCATCTATGAAGTGAATCTTCGTCAGTATTCCGAAGAGGGTACGTTCACCGCCTTTGCTGAACACCTGCCAAGGTTGCGCGACATGGGTGTTGACATTCTCTGGTTCATGCCCATCCATCCCATTGGTGAGAAGGAACGCAAGGGAACCCTTGGAAGCTACTATTCGGTCTATGACTACCTTGATGTCAATCCGGAATTTGGTACCAAGGAGGACTTCAGACAGATGGTTAAACAGATTCACGATCACGGCATGTATGTTATCCTGGACTGGGTGGCTAATCACACATCATGGGATGCCGTTTGGACCCGAACCCATCCCGAACTTTACAAAACGGATGACGACGGCAATTTCATCATCCCTCCGGGAACAGACTGGACCGATGTGATTCAGCTCGACTTTGGCAATCCCGATACCCACCGCATGATGCATGAAGCGCTCGAGTACTGGGTCGAAGAGTTCAATATTGACGGGTACCGCTGCGATGTCGCTGATTTGGTGCCGACACCCTTCTGGAATGAAGCGCGCCGCCGGCTGGACGAGATCAAGCCGGTATTCATGCTTGCGGAAGCAGAGACCCCCGAACATCACACGCACGCATTCGATATGTCCTATGCCTGGGAAACGCATCACAAAATGAACGAACTTGCTGCCGGCGAGATGACAATCGCAGATTTTGAACAACATCTTGAGGAGAATCGCACTCGGTTTCCTGAATTTGCCTACCGCATGCAATTCACATCGAATCACGATGAAAACAGCTGGAACGGTACGGTGTTTGAACGACTTGGTGACGGTGTGGAGGCATTTGCCGTACTGTCTGCAACCATACCAGGAATGCCGTTGGTATATAACGGCCAGGAGGCGGCCATGGACAAACGTCTTGCATTTTTCGAAAAGGATCCGATTGAGTGGGAAGATTATCCCATGCAGGATTTTTACACACGTCTGCTGCGGCTCAATCAACAGAACCGGGCTCTCTTCAATGGAGTTCATGGAGGAGATCTGGTCCGAATCAGCACTACTTCAGATGACCAGATATTCGCATTTTACCGTCAGGTTGAGCATGACAAGGTAGTCGTTTTGCTGAATCTGTCCGAGAGGGATGCGTCATTTGACATCGACAGCTCTTATCTTATCGGCACCTATCAGGATTTGTTCTCGGACTTTGAGGTCACACTGAATGAGCATCCGTCATGGACTTTCGGACCCTGGGAATATGCGGTTTATTACAGCAACGATTAGATCGGGGCCGGCAGACAGCACCAGTGGCCCGCAGGTCCGCAGCACTTCGGGCCCGGGGTGCCACCGCGTGCGACAGTTGATTTTGATCCGGTTTATTTGCTGCGGTCGATTTGATTCAGGAATTCTGTCCTGCTGAATTATTCGTGGTATTTCAGGTGTCGGGAGATTCCTGTGCATTCTGGTAATTCTGAATATTCTGCTCGTTTGATTCGTTGGTTTCACCGTTGAGATCGCCGGTCTCCGTTGGCTCCTGCGGATCAGGCACCAGGATTACATCCCGGCTTCCGGCGAATCCGGAATTTTGAGCACGGTCATGCAGCCGGCGCGAAGTGAAGGGGACATTGCGTTCAAGATACTCCTCGATATTCCCCGAAGAGCGCAAACCATCCTGGAGGGCGCTGAAAAAATACCAGGTGAAGATATCGTAGGGATATCCTCTTCGGTTGTTGTTACCACCATAAGTTTCTGAACGTTGTCCGGGCTGAGCAGACCAGAAAGCAGCCATACCAGGTGGCAGGTTTGAGAATACGGCTTCCAGATATTCTGATCCTGCCGGACGCCGGCGCATATCATCTTGTGTACTACGCCCGAATACCGATGCACGGCTCCAGTCCGTATCCAATACAAGCACTGTTTGTCGCGATCTCATTCGGGTGAGTGTATCAACAAGACGCTCTACTGAAACGAGCTTTTCGCGTACATCACCGGGATCATAATCAACCGGAATCAGGTACAACCGGTCACCCGGTCCGGAAAATGCGTGACCATAGTAATAGACAAAAAGATCGGATTCGTCCATGGACAAATACCGTCCGCCTATCATCAGGGAATCTGCTTCCTCCAGCAAGTTCTCCATTTCCTGAGCTGTCATATTCTCGAATACACGAATATTATCAGAGTAATATCCCATCACCTGGTTGAGATAGTTTTCGACCAGCTGTCCGGTACGCGAGGCGTGTGGCAGGTAGCGGACCGGAGTGCGATACGCTCCATTGATGATGGCGATGGCCATGGCATCGGGGTTTGCCCTGCGATTATCGGGCAGGTTTCTCTCGATATCCAGATCCCCAAAAACCAGCTGATCCGGCATGACAATGCGATCCCCGACACGTGCGGTATCTGCGACTTGCCAGATTTTTTCGGATTCATCCTTGCGAAGGTAAGCTGCCCCCTCCAAGTGCAGAATGCGATACCAGCGGTCATCCACATCATCTATAAAAGGAAAACGGCTTTCGCTGCCGACATGACGAATAATATTATTGCTCAGGGTAGCCGGTGAAGATCTGATGGGAACGCTAGAGGAAGTCACCTCTACGTATTCCTGCATGAAGTCCGAGAGCGAAAGGTTTTTTTCATATCGGACATTCCGGTATTCCAAAAGGATATTCAGGCCCGTGGTATCCGTTACGGGCAGTCTCCGTATGCCTGTTTCCTGTCCCAGATGCATTGTAATTGTGTTATCACTGAAACTTACATTTCGCTCTGATACCAGTGAATCCTCCCCCCGTACAATAGACAATTTTGCTTCGGCATTTTCCGGGAGAGAAGCCGGAATCGTATCCAGAAATACATCAATACCTGTTTTTTGGAGCAGGCGTCGCTCGCCGGCCGGACGTGCTTCACCGGTCGGCTTCATTGTCATATAGCCTGCCGTACCAATGCTGAGTGCAGCAAGATTCAACATGGCCCGCTCTCTGCCGGACAGCCTGTCGGCATCAAGAGCCGGTGAATTTGCCAGATAGAGTCCGAGTCCCATACCCGCAGCACTTACGGCCAGATAACCGTACCTTGGGCGGTATCGCTGAATATAGCGCTCCGAGGCCATATGCATATCATATTGCAACGCTCTCTGGTTGATCAACTCCAAAGAGATTACCGGATTTTGAGGAGCAGGTAATACCACCGGCTGAAAAGAGAAGGATTCGTAGACAATCGTTTCCGAGTCTGGATCACGAACGGGCTCTTCCTTTACCATCCAGGCAGATGTCGTGCATCCTGTAATTACCAGGATCAGAATAGCGACCAGCGGAAGATAATTTCCGACGGATCGAATTGATGGATATTTTGCACCTGGCATGGCTGTATAATGATAGTGATAAATCGGCCGGCTCACACCCCGCTCTTCCATGAGGTGCTGTACTTCCGCGGATAAATGTTTCCCGGGTAACGTTCCCTGCAATGTATCCGGCACCATAAACTCTGGTACCGATACTACTTCCGCGCGTAACGAATCTCGAACCATACTTATTTTCGGGCAGATTTTCGGGCAGAAACATGAGTGTAATTCGTGCTATGCAAGATAACAAGTGGAATCTTCAATTCAGAACGGAATATTGCACCGGAAAAGCCCTTTTTTAAGTTGCAATTATCGGCATTTCTCCTTTTTTTAATCACAACAATGGGGCGAAACTTTTTTACTGTATTTTCTCTTCGGATCCGGAATTCCGGACTCCGGTAATAAATTATTAAAACCTCAATATTAACACATTTATAAAACGGATTTAGTTATGTCAGAAAAAAGATCAGGTATGCAATCCTTAATGTCGGAATCCCGTGTTTTTCCACCACCCGAGAATATCCGGAAAAAAGCATGGATCAATTCACTCGATCAATACAAAAAAATGTGGGAACAATCCATCAATGATCCCGACGGATTCTGGCTGGAGCAGGCCAAAACCCTCGACTGGTTCAAGGCGCCTACCAAAACTCTTGAATACGAATGGAATACAAAAAAACGCATCATCAAACACACCTGGTTTGCTGACGGTGAATTGAATGTATCCTATAACTGTCTGGATCGGCATCTCGGCACGCCCACCGAAAATAAAACGGCCATTCTGTGGCAGGGCGAAGAGGAAGACGCCGTACAGGAGTTTACCTACAAGCAGTTGCACACCGAAGTATGTAAATTTGCCAACGTTTTGAAATCCAAAGGGATAAATAAAGGTGACCGCGTTGCCATCTATATGCCCATGATTCCGGAACTTGCAATCGTAATGCTCGCCTGTACGCGCGTAGGTGCCATC
Source organism: Balneolales bacterium (assembly GCA_007128425.1). Taxonomy (GTDB): domain Bacteria; phylum Bacteroidota; class Rhodothermia; order Balneolales; family Natronogracilivirgulaceae; genus SKNL01. The sequence continues at coordinate 4,837 of SKXL01000038.1, forward strand.
CACTCGATCATATTCGGTGGCTTCAGCTCGGATGCCATCAAAGGAAGGGTTAACGATTCGGATTGCAAGATGCTGATCACCTCAAATGTTTCTCTGCGCGCAGGAAAGCATATTCCTCTCAAAAAGATTGCCGATGAAGCACTTGAAGATTGTCCGACTATTGAAAATGTCATTGTGACCAAAGTCACAGACGATCCGTGCAATATTGTAGAAGGCCGTGATTTCTGGTATCATGACGCGATGGCCGAAGCCGGCGAGGATTGTCCGGCCGAAAAGATGAATGCCGAAGATCCGCTATTCATTCTCTACACCTCCGGCTCCACAGGCAAGCCCAAGGGTGTTGTTCACACCACCGGCGGCTATCTGCTTCATACCGCACTCACCCACAAGCTGGTGTTCGATATCCACGACGATGATATTTACTGGTGCACAGCGGATATAGGCTGGGTCACAGGCCACAGTTACATTGTTTATGGTCCGCTTGCCAACGGAGCTACCAGCATGATGTTCGAAGGCGTGCCGACCTATCCTGACGCCGGACGCTTCTGGCAAATTTGTGACAAATTCAAGGTAACTGCATTCTATACGGCTCCTACTGCCATCCGCTCACTTATGAGTCAGGGTGACGACTGGGTGATGAAATACAAGCTGGATTCTCTCCGGATCCTCGGTTCGGTGGGCGAACCCATCAACCCGGAAGCCTGGATGTGGTATCACACCAGAGTGGGACGGGAGAAGTGCCCGATTATGGATACATGGTGGCAGACCGAAACCGGCGGCTTTATGATTACACCCCTGCCGGGCGCGATGAACCTCAAGCCGGGAAGTGCATCCAAACCGTTCTTTGGTGTGGAACCGGCAATCCTTCGAGACGACGCCACCGAGTGCGACCCCAACGAAGGCGGCAAACTCTGCATCCGCAAGCCCTGGCCGGGCATCATGCGTACCATGTGGGGCGACCACGACCGTTTCATCGACACCTATTTTGTCATGTTTGATGATGTGTATTTCACCGGCGACGGCTGTCGAATCGATAACGATGGAGATTACTGGCTGATGGGACGCATCGACGACGTGGTGAACGTATCCGGCCATCGCATCGGTACTGCCGAGGTTGAAAGTGCACTCGTAAGTCATTCCAAAGTGGCTGAAGCGGCCGTTACCCCTGTACCGCATGAAATCAAGGGCCAGGGGCTTTATGCTTACGTCACACTCAATGAAGGAGTTGAGGAGAGCGATGAACTCAGGAAAGAACTCGTGATGCATGTCCGCAAGGAGATTGGCCCCATTGCTACTCCGGAGGCGATCCAGTTTGCCCCCTCACTGCCTAAAACAAGATCAGGCAAGATCATGCGCCGAATTCTCCGAAAGATTGCTGAAAAAGATACCGGCAATCTGGGTGACATTACCACTTTGGCAGATCCGAGTGTAGTGGAAAACCTTATCAAGGGCCGCGAGAAATAATTTATTCGCTCTTGATATCCGAAACCGGGGACGGCATACGCATGTCGTCCTCACTCTTATTTCATTATCTTGTCGGCAGGATGCGATCGTACGATTTCATCCTGTCCGTTATTTTACACATCAGCTGTACCCTGCATCTCTGCTGCAGATATTATTAAAACGTATCGGGTGCATGGCTTTCCGGCCCGGATTAAAATGATCCAAAAAAATATTGCCGGCCGGCGCCTCCACACCTGGTATCCATTATTGACGAATATACCTTGAGAGGGTAACTCATGACTGAGAAAAAAGTAATGAATCGATGGTGGGTGGTTGTCGGGGCCCTGGTCATACAGGTAAGCCTTGGTGCCGTGTATATTTGGAGCGTATTCCAGTCGCCGCTTCTGGAATTCTTTCCTTCCTGGACCGAAACACAGGTGACACTGCCTGCTCAGATCGTTCTTGCCTCATTTGCGTTGGCGGTAATTTTCGGCGGTCGTATTCAGGATCGCCTGGGGCCGCGGATCGTGGCCACCGCCGGCGGCCTTATCCTTGGGACCGGCCTCATCCTGGCCCGTTTTGCATATATGTTTGAGCCATCCTTCGCATTGGTATGGCTTATTCTGACCTATGCGGTACTGGGTGGAATAGGCATTGGGGTGGCATATGTGTGTCCCATTGCCACTTGCGTTAAATGGTTTCCGGACAAACGCGGAATGGTTACGGGTCTTGCCGTGGCGGGCTTCGGTGCCGGCGCCTTCTTTTTTGCTCCTCTTGCCCGCGGTCTGATCTGTGGTGACGCGTACTCACTTTTCAACCTCCAGTTATTCAACTTGCCTCAGGTTGGCGTTTTCAACTCCTTCATGACGCTCGGCGTGATTTTTCTGGTTATTGTCGTAGCCGGTGCCCAGTTGCTGATTAATCCGCCCGAAGGTTACAAGCCGGCAGGATGGAATCCACCTGAAGGCACCACCGCAGCCAAGGCCCCAAAAGTGGAATTCGCACCTGGAGAAATGCTTCGCACGCCGGCTTTCTGGCTGCTTTGGATCACCTATTTTGCGGGATGTACGGCCGGCCTGCAGGTTATAATGAAAGCATCGCCAATCTGGCAATCCTTCTCGTTTGGAGAAATGACCGGTCCGATCCCCCACTCCACCTATCTGAGTGTCACGGCCGTAGGTGCTACAGCGGTGTCATTTCTGGCGATATTCAATGCCGGTGGGCGCATTTTATGGGGAAAAGTTTCGGATATGATGGACCGCAGGGTCACACTGCTGATTATGTTTCTCATTTGCGGAGCCGCCATGCTCACGCTGGATTACATGCGTGAACTTCCGCTTTATCTGATCTGGATTGGAATAATCGGACTATGTTTCGGTGGTTTTCTTTCGCTCTACCCCGCTCTTACCGCCGATTTTTTCGGCACCAGGCATATCGGAGTGAATTACGGTCTGATGTTCACAGCATATGGTGCCGGTGGTATCATCGGACCGTACCTTGCCGCCAGATTCATGCGAATTGTGGAGCACATCCCCTACCTGACAACCTGTCCAAGAGGCACATTGCAGGAGGTGATGTTTGCTGTGGGTGATTATACCATTGCATTTTGGACAGCAGGGATTGCCTGCATCATAGCAGCGGTACTCATTATGCAGGTTAAACCTGACAAAATTCAGACCAAATAACCGGAACCGGAACTACATGCGGAAAAGGATACCCACTCCGAGAAGGTGCCGGATCTCAAACTCGTTTTCACCCGGCTCCGGATCGGAAAGCCAGAGGGGAAGTTCGTAACGGATAAAAAATCCGCGATCCTGGCCAAGATAGTCAGGTACATTCAATGAGAGCATGAGGCCGGCACCGGCACCCGTTAACGGATCCTGCCAGTCTCTGCCATCATAAACATAACCGGCATCAGCAAACAAATACGACTCAAGTTTCAGCAAATCACCGACATAGGGAATGCGCGCAAAATTTCTGTTTACCGGATTGGGAAAGTAGAAATCAAGATTAACAGCAAGCGCGTGTTGTTCCCATGCAGGCAGTCCATCCTCCAGCAAGCGAGTAGTGTGAAATGTGTATCCCCTGAGCCCCGGTCCACCAGGCACCTGCACCCAGCCCGAGCGCATCCATTGAGTTGGAATGGTGCCTTTCGCACGGGTAAAAGCAGAGCCATGCCAGTCAAATGCGGTTGCATCGGAGATCATGAAACGATGCTCCGGCGGCGTGGCCTCAGACGATACGCCTCCAAAAAGCCGGGTGCGTACATGAAATCCGGACGGCATGTCAATTTGCTGCATGATCTGAAATTGCATCTGCCCATAAAGGCCCTCCTGTCCCAGATCATCCGGTAGTGGAGTTTGCTGTCCGGCGAAATCAATAAACGGATCGTGTGTGGCTATGGGCAAACCACTCATGGCATGCAGTGCCAGTGTCCACCGTCCCAGGGAGTTCCGGTCTCTTTTACGAAATGAAGATCTGAGATATACCACAGGATCTGTCTGCCACAGTGCGTTATAAAGCAGATAATCCTGATCAAAACGTTTATAGATACCGGCTCTGAATTCAAAGTCGCTGGTGACAAACTCGTCGAAACCTGGTTGCCATCGTTTATGTAAACCAGCTTCATGAAGATGGAGTCCGGTCCGTATACTACTGGCAATACGGATGCCCCCTTCACTGTTTACATCGGTGATGGCGGCAATCGGATGTGCCCAGGAAAAGGCATAGGATACGGGGTGATCAGGAAAGCGGGTACCCAGCCATACGCCGGCATGAATACGATGCGGCCCGTCCAGAAAAGTTCGCGGATCCTCACCCCGCAAGCGCAAACCAACGATAACCCCATCCACGGAGTTGAACCACAGATCCGGTGCAAAATCCACCTCGTAGCTATCCATAGAAATGATCTGCGCACTGGGTCGACCAGCTGAAAAAATTAAAATTACAAGTGGCAACAGTGCAGCAGCGATACCGGTCCGTCTGGTCAACAGTATACGGATAAGACCTTGCCGTAGTAACATGAGACAAGTGTAAAGGTGTTTCATCCGCTGACAACCATTAATAAAATGATGTAACAAGGGTATCATAATAACCGATAGATTGACTTTATTCAGGAACAGGAATCCGCCACTATTGCAGAAGAACATCAGCAGTCAAGATATCATGAATCATGCAAATAAGAAGAACCCGTTCGGGCTATTTAATATTTTTTTTTACATCTTACATATAGCTTCTTTTTCGGTCGATATGTTCATGGTTTAAACGAATGATCTTTAGATCCTCCAACCGGGCGACAAATGCAGCTTTATAATGAATAGTGATCTTTTCCCAAAGGTTTTCACTCATGTTTATTTCCAATCTAAAAAAGAATATAAACGTTAATCTTTTCAATCTGACAAAAAAAGATCGTTCTCTCGTTTGCACCAGCCCCGCTGCACTCAAACCGCAATCGATCCATAACACATCGGCAATGAAAGTGGTACCGGTTGTAATGGTAACAATGACAACGATAATCTCGGTTACCGTTACCGGACCCATAACCGGTACCTGCTACGGTGGAACCCATGCCAATCTGTCCCATTATGAGCGTAATGTCACGGAGCACGGGGATGATGATTCAGAGATGAACCGTGATACCCTGTTTGTGATTGATTTTGTGCTGGCCAAAGATGTTTTGGAACGCGAACCGGTAGAGATTGTAGACTCATACAATATAGACGATTCGCGTGCATGGTCTTTCGCCCGTATTCATAACAGTGAAATGATGCAGAACATCCATTTTGAATGGTACCACGATGATGAGCTGTATTTTGAAATGAGCACCAGAATCGGGATTTCATCCGATTGGCGAACATACTCCTCCGTGACCCTGCAACCCGGCCATTGGCGGGTTGTGCTTAAGGACAGACACGGTCAGGCCCTGGACAAAATCCGGTTTGATGTATCGAAGTAGCGACCAATAACATCCGATGCATTGCAGGTATGACAGAACGTTTCAATACTGTTTTTTGATCTGTCCAGGTGGAGCAGCTTCTCTATCGATCCAATATGATTCTTTTACCGGATCCGGTTTAAGTCCCATTGGATCCCTGGTTGCCACCGTGCGTCTGACCCATCCGATCGGAGTTATCATCAGATAAAATACGATAGTAATGATGATGCGCGTGACCACCATTCCCAGGACCAGAGCAATCAGCATCCAGCCGATATAAACAGGCTTCAACCGCATCGGTGCAACAAATCCGGCACAGAGAAAGGCCGCTCCGATCGCACTGATTACCCAAGCTGGACGAACCAGCACCCAGTCATTGAACCAGATAATGACGAACGGGACCACCAGACCAAGCATCACGGCCATGACCAAGGCAAACTGTCTGAGTATTCGGCGACCGATTTTAATCTCTTTGATCAGATTTTTGAGCATGTCATGAGTGCTGTATATTGCATGATTTTATATTTGGATTCATATGACTCAACGAAACATTTATCCGGGAATTAGTCTGGCTGCAGCGATGCTATCGTTTCCGTTGGATCGGCTACCCGGTCCACGGGACGTTTTTCAATCACGAAGCGATCCATTACGAGCACATCCATGTCCGTGCGCATGAAGCACCGCCAGGCATCGGCAGGAGTACAGACAATCGGTTCGCCCCGTACATTAAAACTCGTATTGATAAGCACAGGACAGCCGGTTCGCTCCTCGAAAGCGGACAACAAGGCATGGTAAAGGGGGTTTGTTCGGCTATCCACCGTCTGGATTCGGGCCGATCCGTCCACATGCGTGATGGCGGGAAGTTCCGAACGAATCTGGTAGAGTTTATCCAAACCTTCAACAGCGTCATCCACCGGCCTGCGAAGCCGGTGGGCCACATCGGCAACCAGAAGCATATAGGGACTTGGCCGGTCCAGCTCAAAGAACTCCTGCACTTTTTCAACAGTCACGCTGGGGGCAAAGGGCCGAAAACTTTCCCGATACTTGATTTTCAAGTTGAGTGTCTTCTGCATCTTTTCGGATCGGGGATCACCAAGAATGGAGCGATTTCCCAACGCGCGGGGTCCGAATTCCATCCTGCCCTGAAACCAGCCCACGACTCTGCCGTCGGCCAGATGTCCGGCAGTACGGACAAGCATCTCTTTATCGTTTGCGGGCTCAACGAGGTAGTCCGTGTTACTCTTCAGAAAGGCGCTAATGGCTTCGGTGTCGTAGGCGGGGCCAAGCAGTGCTCCGTTCATTCCATCTGAAATGCCGATGCTCCCGTACTTCTGATTCCCGCCACTCTTATAGCTTGCGCTGCTATTTTCACTGACATCCGTGCTGTCGCTTCTCCGTTCGCCACCATTCCACTCACTCCCTTCAACTCCATCCAGTAGACGCGGCTGGTCAAAATGATGGTACCAGGCCATCAGCGCGGCACCCACGGCACCGCCTGCATCGCCGGCGGCCGGTTGAATCCAGATATTGTCAAAAATACCTTCACGCAGGATTTTTCCGTTGCCTACACAGTTAAGAGCAACACCTCCAGCCAGGCAGAGATTTTTGCTTCCGCTGGTATCGCGAGCATGACGTGCCATTCTGATCATGATCTCTTCGGTAACTGACTGGATGGATGCGGCCAGATCCATTTCACGCCGGGTGAGCGGGGATTCGGGCTTTCGCGGCGGACCATCAAACAGACGGGAAAACCTGCGATTGGTCATTCTCAGACCCGATCCGTATCCAAAATAACGCATATTCATGCGAAACGATCCATCATCACGCAGATCGATCAGCTCATCCAGAATACGGTCGCGATATACGGGTTTGCCGTAAGGCGCAAGTCCCATTACCTTGTATTCGCCTGAGTTCACCCGAAACCCTGTGAAATAGGTAAATGCAGAGTAAAGCAAACCGAGCGAATGTGGAAAATGCAGTTCCTGATGCAGAAGAATCCGGTTATCCCGGCCCTTCCCTATAGAACTTGTTGCCCATTCACCCACCCCATCCATGGTCAGAATGGCCGATTCCTGAAAGGGTGAAGGAAAAAACGCCGATGCAGCGTGTGACTCGTGATGCTCAGGATAAAAAAGTTCTCCGTCGTAACCCAGCTCGGTTCGGATGTGCTCGGAAATCCACAGTTTCTGCTTTATCCAGACCGGCAGGGCCTTCCAGGCGCTGCGAATACCAACGGGTGCGTATGCCAGATAGGTCTCGAGGATTCGTTCGAATTTCAGAAATGGTTTGTCGTAAAAAGAGACTGCATCGAGATCGGATACCGTGATTCCTGCGTGTTCAAGACACCATGTTATGGCATGTTCCGGATAGTTCTGGTCGTGTTTGATGCGCGTGAACCGCTCCTCCTGGGCGGCTGCGACCAGCTTGCCGTCCGAAACCAGGGCGGCTGCGGCATCATGATAATAGCACGAAATTCCCAGGATATGCATGTCACAGAAATTCGGTCATGCCAATGATCAGCATGTGTTCAGGCATTGATGACCTTGCGATTCAGGTTGACAGGTCGGCGTCCGACACTGACATAGGTGATACCCAACTGCTCCATGCGGTCTAAATCGTAAAGATTGCGACCGTCGAATATGACCGGCTCTTTCATCAGCTTCCGGAAATTTTCGAAATCGGGACGGCGGAATTCATTCCATTCGGTGCATATGATTAGTGCATCAATATCTCCAAGTGCTGCCGTCTGGTCCTTTACGTAGTCAATTTGTGAGCTGATCTCCTCACCCACGGCAGCAGGAAACGTTTGATGCGCCTCCGGGTCATAGGCCTTGATTTTAGCACCCATCGCAATAAGAGCCCGGATGATATAGATCGCCGGAGCTTCACGAACATCATCGGATTCAGGTTTGAAGGTGAGTCCCCACACCCCAAATGTGCGTCCTTTTACTTCGCCATTATAGAAAGTCTTGATTTTTTCGACGATGGACAGCTTTTGTGAATTATTCACATCCTGAACGGCACCAAGGATACGGAAATCGTAATTGTTTTCCTTTGCGGTGTAATGCAACGCCTGAACATCTTTCGGAAAACAGCTTCCTCCGAATCCGATGCCGGCAAACAGAAACCGCTTGCCGATCCGGGAGTCCGCGCCGATGCCAAGACGTACATTATCCACATTCGCACCCAGACGTTCGCACAGGTTGGCAATTTCATTCATAAATGTGATTTTGGTAGCAAGAAATCCATTGGCAGCATATTTGGTCATTTCGGAGCTGCGTTCATCCATGATAATGATAGGATTGCCGCTTTGCACAAAGGGCTCGTACAACTCTTTCATGATTCCGGCCGCTTTATCGCTTGATGTGCCGATGACTACACGCTCGGGCTTCTGAAAATCATTTACCGCTGCTCCCTCACGCAGAAATTCCGGATTGGATACCACGTCGAATGGAATTTGGGTACGCGATTCGATCGTTGTACGCATTTTATCGGCTGTGCCGACCGGAACCGTACTTTTGTTTACGATCACTTTGTAATCGTCCATCACGTCTCCAATTTGACCGGAGACTTTGATTACCGCACTTAAGTCAGCCTGCCCGTCGGCGCCCGGCGGAGTGGGCAGACACAGAAACAGGATATCGGATGCAGCCACAGCATAAGCAAGATCATCCGTGAAAGACATTCTGTTTTCACGAATCGCCCTCTTAAAAAGCGTCTCCAAACCCGGTTCGTAAATAGGTATGCGCCCCTCACGAAGTAATTGCAGTTTTTTCGGATTATTGTCAACACATATTACATTATTACCAGAATCGGCAAAGCATGTCCCGGTTACCAGTCCAACATACCCTGTTCCAATAACTGCAATTTTCATCTGTTTGCAATTTGGCCGTTACAGCCGTTCTATGTTTCGAATTTCGAGCTCCAGCGTCCCTGCAGGCACTCTTACATTCACTGTCTCACCGACTTCCCTGCCCATCAGTGCCTTTCCAATAGGTGAATCTACTGAAATCTTGCCTTTATTGAAATCGGCTTCATCCTTGGAGACCAGGGTGTACCTCATCTCTTTTTGTGTCTTCTTGTTCAGGATGGTCACCGTGGATAAAACATAGACTTTGGAGTTGTCGATATTTTTGTCATCCAGAATTCGGGAGTTGGAGATGATTTTCTCCAGTTCAGAAATCCGTGACTCCATTTTCCCCTGTGCTTCCTTTGCGGCGTCATATTCGGCATTCTCACTCAGATCACCATGTGAACGGGCTTCATCAATCTGTTTGGCTATTTCACGTCGCCCCCGGGTTACCAGGTCTCGGAGTTCCCCTTTAAGCTTGTCGAATCCTTCTTTGGAGAGATAGTTAACTTTCACGATATCTGCTGATTGTCTGTGTTATAATTGAGAAATTACCATGCATCCGGACCCATAAGGCTCCGGACAATAATATTCGATGCAACAGATCAAGTTCCATGAATAAAAAAAGACCCGATTGCAAACTGCAAGTTAGCATATGCAACGGGTCGGCAAAAAACCTATTTTGAAACGTCTTCTGAGCAATAATTCGTATTAGGCAAAGTTACAATTTATTCGAAAGAAAAAAAATCCTCCACAGCACAATGGCCATGGATCAGTCCGTACGGAAGAAAACCACACGCGAAATTTACGAGTCACATCGCAACCGGAAGCCTCCTCAGCTGATGGCGAGTATGGTGCTGTGGCTGCACAATGTTCGAAGCATGCATAATGTGGGATCGGCTTTTCGAACTGCAGATGCTTTTGGTATACAGTCGGTTTTGCTATCGGGATACACCCCGGCGCCACCCCGCCCCGAGATCACCAAAACTGCCCTGGGCGCTGATGAGACCGTTTCCTGGCGGCAAAGCGCAGATCCGAGCGACCATCTTCGTTGGTGCTTCGAAAATCATTACACACTCACCGGGATGGAACAGACCCACGAAAGCAGACTGCTGACCGGCTATCATCCACACTCCGATTCACGAATCTGTCTGCTTTTCGGCAACGAGGTAACCGGTATTGAAACAGAATTACTGTCTCATTGCCATTTGTTGCTGGAAATTCCTCAATTTGGTAAAAAACACTCGTTTAACATATCAGTGAGTCTGGGCATTGCCTGTTACCATTTTCTTTACATTTCCTTGCCATCTAAGTAAAAATAGCCGTATTTTTGCCGAAAACCCCACATAGCCATGTCATCGCAACCTAGCAATTCCATTTCATCCGGACCCTCCCTTTCCGGAAGAATATTCTTATTGCTTTTTGCCCTTATGGTATGTTGGACGGCAACCGTTGCACTCTCTCCCCGCCAGACCTCAATAGCATCGCAACCACTTGACCGCGTATCTACTATTGAGCGATCCGACGGACTCGGTTATGTAGTACGCTTCCACATGACCAGCCGCCCCGATTCCTTCTTCATCTGGCAGCCGAATCCAAAGCTTATCCAGCTGGCCCTCTACAAAAATGGCGTGTCCTCCGATAATGTACGCACAAGCAACAACAACAAGGCTTTTGAAAGTTTCTTCTACCAGGAAATCGAGGGCGGCATAGGTGCCGACATCTATCTTGGTGAACAGATTTACATGATTGCGGACGCTTATCTGGACGCCAATGGTCATGATCTGCTCATCGGTCTTACCGAGGCCTCACCTTATGATCTCGAGGTGCTTACCGATGGTCTTTTTCCGATTTTTTGGGATGATCTGATTGATGATGCCGACACCACTCCCGACCTGGCCCGTAACGGGTGGAGCCGTTCTGAACAACCACTGGATCGTGACCCTGAACAACCGCTGGATCGTGATC
>SKXL01000215.1 GCA_007128425.1 Balneolales bacterium
ATGGATTCCGGATCGTCGATGACCACCAGCCCTTCGGCCGATGCCCGGCGGGCCATGCGGTAGGTGTGGTGGTTGACACTGGTCGTCTCGCGGATGAACAGGCCGTCAAATTCACCCAGCCGGGCATAGTCGTGGCGCGTGATCAGCTCGGTGTAGAAATCCAGTGACTCGGCAGCACGGATGAACCGCTGGATTGCCTTTTCATCGCTCGGCGGCATTTTTTCATCGGGATTCATCAGGATGGCCAGATCATAACGCGACTCTTTTTGAGTCGTCCTGGGGCTGCGCCTGCGAAAAAACTCCTGGGCCGCCTCAACGACAAAATCGTGGTGCTCTTTGGGTATGTCACTGCCGGCAATAGGGTTGACCGATTTCATCAGCCAGTCCCCATCCTTCCTCACAAATTCGGCGCGCAGCAGCGGCGTCTGGAAATGCTGGAAAATGCGTCCGCACAGCCGGTCGTAGCGACGGGCCAGGTTCTTCCCGAAATAGATACTCAGGGTGAAACGGTCTCCCCGGATAGGGCGGAGGCTGGACTGAATCAGGCGCTCAAGTTCATCAGAGACGATGCGGATCATGATCTGGGATTTCAGATCCTGGATCGCGAGAACTCCCGGAATCGGTTTGTGGCCGCGGGCCGAGGCCAGCAGCGAAACATAGTAGCCGATGCTTTGGTACTGATAGCTCCTGCAGAGATTGAACACCTTGGCATTTGTCAGTGAGGAATAGCGTTCGTCCATGAGATAGGAGCGCGCTGCAACCACCTCGACACCGGGAATGGCAAGCGGCCATGACTTCGGGTTGTTGACGACAACCAGGTGGATCATGACGCAGCACCGTTTTGACTGCCGGGAGTGATGATGATCAGGTTCGCGTCATAGGTGACGATGCCCAGCAAAATGGCATTTACCACACGATTGATACTGATTTCATAGAACTGAGCCTTTCCAAGTGGATTGGGTTTGAGCGGATCCGCCACCGAAACCATCTTCGTCTCCCGGTCGTAGCCGTACAGCACGACAAAATGTCCGGCAGGCTCGCCGCGGATGTCATCATAATCCTGGTTCGGTCCAAACTCCCGCTTGCTGCGGTACAGAAATGTTGCACTTAATCCGGCGATGATGGGGTGTCCCTTTTTCAGGTACTCGCGCAGAATGCCGGATCGCAGATCTTCCATCCTGATTTCCCCGCCAAGGTCTAAAAAAGTGAGATAGGCTTCGGTCGCCGCATGCAGTTTGCGGTCGTTTTTGACGGCCATCTGCTTTTCCAGGCGCTGCCGGAGTTCGACCCGGTCCAGTTCGAACCAGCTCGGATCAAATACCTGCAGGTTGTAGGTGTAAATTCTTGCCTTGTAGCCGCGTTTAAGCGCATCAACTGCCAGCCAGGACCCGAATGTGCCGCCCTCCTCCAGTTGCAGCACCTCGCGAATGACGGAGTCCAGATCGACCGGATCCTGATAATACCGGTAGATGCTGTGAAGACAGGTAGGACCGCAGGTGGTCTCATCAGGCTGGGGTGCAATGGGTATCTTGATCATGGCTATAATTCCGGGGCAGAGGTGAAGAGGCTGTCATCTATAGTAACGCGATTTTGCTGTAATAGTAAATATGCCGCCTATAAATTTTTTGTCGGAATATGTTTGTATTTGTTATTAATGTAATTATGCATAATATATGGCATTACAAGTGTATAGGTGTGGAAAACAGCACCATAATCCGTCAGGTCACCATGGCATTTTGTGATGGATTGCAACAAAACAACAGAGAAGCGCAGCAAGTAACGGGAGGACTTGATAACCATCCTGATGCAGTGAGCCCGATTTAGCACTTTTGGATCCGTGTAATGATGGAGAGGGTGCAGTAGTGACCGGGGGGCAGTAGTGGAATAGCAGAAGTACCGGGAGAAGTTGGAGTAAAGGAAGGAGTGACAGAAGTTTCAGAAGATGCAAACAGGAAGAAATAATAACAGTAATCAAAATCCAGGTGAATTGACTATGAACGGGATTGGTATAAGAGGGAATGTCAACATAACTATAATGCTGCTTTTTTTCATGAGCAGTTCAGCATTTTCTACAGGATCGGACTGGCTCGTATACACACAGAACAACACCGGCCTGCCTAATAACAACGTGACGTCATTTTTTGAGGATGACAACGGCGGCATCTGGTTCGGGACGCAGGGCGGAGGCGTGGGCGTACTACGTGATGAAAAATGGACCATCTACGACACGCAAAACTCCCTGCTGCCGCATGACAATATATCCGGAATACTCGCATCGGCCGACGGGGCCGTCTGGTTTGGCACCGATGGCGGCGTGGCCCGGTTGCATGATGATGAATGGACCGTGTACAACTCCGAAAATTCCGGCCTGATGGCAAATGCCGTTCGAGCTATGGTGTTTGATGGGGACGGAACATTGTGGATTGGACTGAACAACAACGGTATCGCTGCTTTCGACGGGGAAGAGTGGACCGCATACAGATCTGCTGATTCCGGGCTGACCGACAATAACGTTCGCTCGCTGGCAGTTGGTCCCGACGGCGTACTCTATATAGGCACGTTCTTCCACGGACTTCAATGGTTCGACGGGGAGGAGTGGGGTGTTTATCGCACAAACAACTCCGCCATCCCGGACGACCGGATACATGACATCGCCATATCAGGTGATGGCGACACCTGGGTCGGTACCGGTGAAGGAATTGCTCGCCTGGCCGGCGAAGACTGGACTGTCTACAATACCGATAATTCCGAACTGCCCAGAAATGTGGTGACTACGGTCCGGCTGGATAGCCAGGGCCACCTCTGGGCCGGCATGTTGAATACCACCGCAATGTTTAATGGCGAGGATTGGACCGTTTACGAAACATCCGGAACATCATTCGATATCTTCTTTGATTCAAACGGCGATGTGTGGACCGGGACAGTGTCCCAGTCGTTCGGATCGGCCGCCAGACGCATCAACAGCGAGGGCGAAATCACGCTCTATACCAATTACACTACAGGTCTGATATCCAACCAGGTGCTCACAATCCATGTCGGTGCCAACCGTCACGCCTGGGTGGGAGCACAGATCGGTTTGATGCGGCTACGGGACGAAACCTGGGATCTCATCAACAGAATATATAATGATTTTAACGACGGGGACTTCCAGGATAAGCTGACTGGCCCGGACGGGCGGGTCTGGATCGCGACCAGCTTCAACGGACTCTATGCCTACGACGGAGCATCCTGGTCGCATTACACGCAGGACAATTCCGTACTTCCAAACAACAATCTCAGGACGCTAACCGTCGGTCCGGACGGCGCACTCTGGGTGGGGACTGCGTTCCATGGAATGGTCCGTTTCGATGAGAATAATCCGCTGACCTACAACAAGGAAAACTCCGATCTGCCCGATAATACGGTGGAGGCGATCGAATTCGACAGTGACGGGGTCATGTGGATCGGCACGCTCGACGGCGTGGTTCGTGTCGCAGGCGAAACATGGACGGTCTACCGGGAGGAGGACTCCGATCTCGGTCTGAAACGCGGCTATCGCATCGCCATTGACTCCGATGACGGTGTCTGGGTCGCATCCGACATCAGCTTTGACGGGATGTCACATTTTGACGGAACCAGCTGGACCCACTACGACACGGACAACTCCGGACTTCCTAACAATGACATCCGGGCACTGCTGTTCAATGACGACGGCGCACTTTGGATCGGTACCAATGGTGGCGGTGTGGCCAGGCTCGAAGGTACGGAGTGGACCGTATTCAACACGGAAAACTCGGACTTGCCCGGGAATACCGTTCGCGATTTTTCTACAGACCCCAATGGAAACATCTGGATGGCAACCGATGGCGGCCTTGCACTCTACAATGAAAACGGGGTGGATGTGAGTGCTGATCAACCGGTGACACAGGTCCCGGTGCGTTTCATGCTTGAGCAGAACTACCCGAATCCGTTTAACCCGGCTACAACCATCGTCTTTGCACTCGAAGAGGCCGGGAATGCCAGGCTGGTGGTGTACGATCTGCTTGGCAGGAAGGTGGCCAGGCTGTCTGAGGGTCATCACACTTCAGGAAGCCACACGGTTACTTTTTCACCCATTGGCTTGTCGAGCGGAATCTATCTGTACCGTCTTGAAGCGAACGGAGCGGTGAAGACACGCAAAATGCTACTGCTGAAATGAGCGGGCTGAAAAGCTGTGCCAATCTTGTTCTTTGAATAGGTACGTGGGAAGTCCCATTACACAATTCACCACTTTGCGGCTTTTTGCACGAGACGCAGCAGATAATATATTTTAAAATATATCACCAGTTTCTGTCTTGTTTTGCGCGTATGTATAAAGAGTCACAAAGCATGCAGGAGTTGTTGTCGTTCATCGTTTCAATCCAGACCAATGTGAGGGATCTATGAATCGTTTGATCATTACTAAGAAAATAATATCATGCCTGATCTTCATTTTTACGGGATTAAGTTCAACGCAAGTGATTCAAGCCCAGGTGGATCCTGATGATCCGTTCAGAGGCAATTACATGTTAGGTGAAAACGCGGAAATTGTGATAGTTACAGGATCGAATGGGCATGCAACCATAAAAATCATTGATGCCAATGGCGATGTCACTACCGGAGGCCTGACTGAGGTTAACAGTCAGACCATTGAAAGTCCCTGGGGTATTTACGGCAATAC